>CAMARL010000110.1 GCA_945860325.1 Spirosoma fluviale
TTAATGGAATCAGACATTAGATATTATTTCTAGGAGAGCAATTTGTTTTCAAAATAAAGTCAAAATTAGGGAATTATTAGGGAAGCCAAGCGTTAATTTTACATTTTTTTAATCTATAAATTCCAAAAATTAAAAATAAGATTTGGAGCGATTAAACAAAGGATGATACCTACAGCTATCAAACCAAAAATCCACATATTTTTTTCAATTTTTATTTCTTGATTTACATCCGATTTTTTAAAATAAATATAAAATGGGATTTTTAAATAATAGAATACCGATACCGCTGTGGCGAAGATAGCGACTCCTAATAAAGTGATGGTCGCTATACTAGAACGGGCTTGAATCGATTCCCAGAGCAATGAAAAATAGGTGATTTTAGCGAGGAAAGTTCCTGCTGGCGGAAGCCCGATGAGTGCAATAAGACCAACAAATAATAAAAGCGATTTAATGGGCTGCGATTTTGACAAACCTTTCCATGCATCCAAATTATCCACATATCCAATGTCATTTTCAGCTTGGTTTTCTGCCAAAAAGAATACCAAAATGGTGCTCAAGCCATACGTTAAACCATAAAACAATAATGCTTCCGTAGCTTCTTTGGCTGGTGAAAGCCAAACCATGGCCATAAATCCCCCATGTGCGATACTTGAATACGCAAGCAAACGCTTAGTGTTTGTCTGCTTTAAAGCGCCTAAATTTCCTATTAATAGGGTTAAAATAGCTAATGCTGCGATATACATGCTCATATCTGTAGGTATGAAATGGATCATTCGGATCCCTAACCAGGTCACGGCTATTTTAGGGGCAATCGAAATCCAAGCCATCCAAGGCGCTGGCAACGTTTCTAAAACATCCGGACTCCATGGTTGGAATGGTGCCCATGACATTTTAAAGAGTAAAGCGCATGAAATAAGACCTAAACTAAGGCCAATAAACAGTGGATCCGCAGAAGAAAAAACCCGCGTGAAAGCCGGGTTGCTAAAGGACATCGTACCGGAAAGACCATACATGAGCGAGACTCCATATAGAAATATAGCGGATGTCGCCATGCCAAAAAGCACATAGGGTAATGACGCGCGAGCACCTTCTGAATCCTTTCGGATGCCTGCCAACAAATAAGTGCCCAAAGACATTAATTCAATGGACAAAAATAGGCTGAGCCAATGGTTACTGATTCCGGTTAAAAGAGATCCAGATAGAATACTTAAAAATCCTATTTGCTCTTCGATACTTAATTTTTTCCCTGTAATTTGACTGACAATCAAGATTAAAAAACCTAAAGCTAAAATCAATAAATTGATCGAATTGCTAGCGGGTGTAATCCAAAATAATGAAAAGGAGGCAAAGCCGTTATGGCCATTTTGGAGTCTTTGAAAACCTAAGGCTAAAATAAAAAGCAAGCCTAGTAAGGAGATGAAATAGCGCCACGACGAACTGAATTTTTCTGGCTTTCCGTGGATAAATAATTCGGCAAATATGCCCAAAATTAGTAAACCAAGAACTAAAATTTCCGGAAGCATCAATGAAAAACCTTGAACGATTTGGTCCAATTTAGCGGATAATCCAGTAAGGGTTTCAGCAGAAAACATGTTCAAATTTAGTGTTTTTTGGCAGGTATTTTTTGACTTAAATAAAAAGCCGTAGGATTATTTTCTAAATGAATCATTTCTTCAGGGCTTCCTTCAAAGCATAAATAACCTCCCTGTTCTCCACCTTCCGGGCCTAAATCGATGATGTGGTCAGCACATTTTATGACCTCCATATTATGTTCAATAATCACCACCGTATCACCTTGTTCCACTAAATCATTTAAGGCCTTAAGCAATTTTTTAATGTCATGAAAGTGCAAACCAGTCGTAGGTTCGTCAAAAATAAATAAGGTTTTTCCTTTGTTTGAATTCCCCTTTCCTAAAAAACTGGCCAATTTTACGCGTTGGGCTTCCCCGCCAGAAAGTGAATTAGAGGACTGGCCAAGTTTAATGTAACCGAGACCTACTTGGTATAGGGGATCAATTTTTTCCGCAATGCGTGGTAATTTTTCGCGGAAGAAAGGAATGCTTTCTTCTACGGTCATGTCCAAAATTTCAGCAATGTTTTTATCTTGGAAGGTAACCTCTAATATTTCTTGTTTAAAGCGACGGCCTGCACACGACTCACAGGTAAGCTTGATGTCGGCCATAAACTGCATTTCAATCGTAATTTCGCCTTCCCCTTGGCACGTTTCGCAGCGACCACCTTCCACATTAAAAGAAAAATGCGCCGGTTTATATCCCCTTGATTTTGCGATAGGCAGTTCGGAATATAATAGCCGAATGGCGTCATATGCTTTAATATAGGTGATTGGATTAGATCTGGACGACTTCCCAATGGGTTGTTGGTCCACCATTTCCACCCCCGCAATTTTCTGTAAACTGCCTTTTATTTCCCTAAATCGGCCAGTTTCTTCGGTGCCTAATTGGAGATTTCTCAACAAAGCAGGGTACACTATTTTTCTAATGAGTGTCGATTTCCCCGAGCCACTGACCCCCGTCACTACAGTCATAATCCCTAATGGAATTTTAACATCTAAATTTTTCAGGTTGTTTTCTTGTGCCCCAGTAATTTCGATATAGGCCAAAGCTTTTCTTCGAATCGCCGGAATGTCAATTTGGTCTGCCCCATTTAAAAAACGAAGGGTATGGCTATCCGTTATTTTATCGGCCAATGCATCTTCTAGATTTCCTTGGAAGATTAGTTGGCCCCCATGCCTTCCCGCCTCAGGACCTATGTCAATAATCTGGTCTGCTGCGCGCATAATTTCTTCTTCGTGTTCAACCACAATGACGGTGTTGCCCATTTTTTTCAACATATCCAGCACGGAAATCAGTCTTTCTGTATCACGAGGGTGAAGACCGATGCTCGGTTCATCCAAAATATACATGGAACCCACCAATGCACTTCCTAGCGAAGTGGCTAATTTGATTCGTTGGAACTCACCGCCTGATAAGGTCGAACTAAGCCTATTTAAAGTTAAATAACCTAAGCCCACCCGATTCATGTAGTCTAGCCGATTATTTATTTCTATCAATATTCTTTTCGCGATCGATTGATCATGAGCACTTAAATCCAAGGAATCAAAAAATGCTTTTACTTTTGACATAGGCCAAAGCACCAAGTCGATAATCGACGTGTTGTGAATTTTAACATAGGCCGCATCTCCCCTCAACCTCGATCCTTGGCATTCAGGGCATGTTGTTTTTCCTCGGTAGCGGGATAACATGACCCGGTATTGAATTTTATAAGTCTCTTTTTCAAGGTGTTCAAAAAATTGACTCAAGCCGGAAAAATATTTGTTGCCTTTCCAAAGCAATTTTTTCTCACTGTCAGAAAGATCTTTGTAGGGTCTATGAATTGGGAAATCAAAATGTATTCCATTACGTAATAATGGATGAAGCCACTCACTCATTCGTTCACTTCTCCAGGGTGCGATGGCTCCCTCATAAACGGATAAATCATGATCTGGTATCACTAAATCAGGATCTAGGCCAAGGACTTTTCCGTAGCCTTCGCAGTTTTTACAAGCACCGTATGGATTATTGAAAGAGAATAAATTTAAGCTAGGTTCTTCAAAAGCAATGCCATCTAACTCAAATTTATTGGAAAATATTTTTCGTTTTTCGCCTTCAATTTCGATCCAACAAACACCTTCGCCTTCGAAATAGGCTGTTTGAACAGAATCGCCTAGCCTGAAAATCGTTTCCTCATCTTCAGGCTGACTGATTAATCGGTCTATCAGTATGGCTATTTCAGTGGGCTTTTTACTCAGTGATTTCAATTGATTTACATCCTCAATGAGCTCTTCCAAGTCAATGATTTCCGCCTCAAATTTTAATCTTGTATAGCCTTTTTGAATAAGGAGTTGGCATTCATCTTTCAACGCTCTTTCCGTATGTGAAACCAAAGGCGCTAAAATGAGCACTTTCTTTTGAGCATGTATTCCCACCCAATCCACTATCGTCGAAACAGAATCTTTTTTAACTTCCTTCCCTGACATAGGTGAATATGTTTTCCCAATGCGGGCAAATAGCAATTTTAAATAGTCGTAAATTTCCGTACTTGTCCCGACGGTCGACCGCGGATTTTTTGTATTTACTTTTTGTTCAATCGCAATGGCGGGGGATACTCCTTTGATATAATCTACGGCAGGTTTCTCCATCCTGCCTAAAAATTGGCGCGCATAGGAATTCAAGCTTTCGACATACATTCGTTGGCCTTCCGCAAATAACGTATCAAAGGCCAAGGATGATTTTCCTGATCCAGAAAGACCAGTAATGACAACAAATTGATTTCGAGGAATAGCCACATCCACATTTTTCAAATTGTGGACACGAGCACCTTTAATTATGATGTGTGTTTTCGGGTCGAGATTTTCGATGGCCGACGAGCTAACGATGCCCGTTTTTATATCATTCATAGGACAAAAATAAAGCTTTTAAATTGATAAAAATTATCAATGGATAGATTTTTAAAATCCCAATTTCTATGTGATATTTGAGTTGTGATTTGTAGCTTTGCTAAATCTCAAATTTTTAAAGTTTAAGGTTGATTGACGCATTAATATTTTTATGATGAATAGGATAGTAGCACTCATTTTATTTTCTTTTTTGGCTTATACGCCTGCATTATTCGCACAAGATCCAATCGTGATTAAAGAGGAGGGGGCCAGAGGTGATTTGGATATTGAGCCAGATGTTAGTGAACTTAGTTTTAGGGAGCGATTGCATTTTGGCGGTGGTGTTACTGGATTGAGTTTTGGAAATCCTACCAGTATAGGTATTTCACCTATGGCGGGTTATTTACTCGCAAAAAATACGATTTTAGGCCTTGGAATGACGTATCAGTATTATTCTGCAAGTTATGCGGGTTTTAAAGCTACCAGTAATTTATTAGGTGAGCGTATTTTTGTACGCCAACAAATTCCTGCATTATCTGCTTTGATAGGTCAAGGATACCTGACGGCACAGTTGGAAAATTTCAATAATATGTCCCCAGGTACCACGGGAGGATATTCAAATCCATTTTTAGTGGGCGTTGGAATTGGTTCTCGAATCGGTATCAATTTATCGCTCATGTATGATTTAAATTATTCAGAAACTTCAGGAAAGCAGTCGCCCTATGGCTCTGCAATCGTAGTTCAGGTGGGTGGATTTTTCTTTTAACTTTTTTTTGTTTTTTTAAAACAATTTGGCTTTAAATCAGTCTTGTATATCGGTAAGAAATTTATAAATTCGAATTCATTTTATTAACCTATGTCTACATCTACTTTTGCAGAACCTTTATTGGTTGAAGATCCAAGTCGTTTCGTTTTATTTCCTATAAGACATGATGATATTTGGCAGTTTTATAAGAAAGCGGAAGCGTCCTTTTGGACTGCGGAAGAAATTGATTTACAACAAGATTTAGCCGATTGGAAAAAGATGAATGACGGCGAGCGTCATTTTATTTCGCATGTTTTGGCATTTTTTGCTGCATCAGATGGAATTGTTAATGAAAATTTAGCCAATAACTTTTTGAAAGAAGTTCAATATGCGGAGGCTAAATGTTTTTATGGTTTCCAAATCATGATGGAAAACATTCATTCAGAAACCTATTCATTATTAATCGACTCTTATATCAACGATCCAAAAGAAAAGGATCATTTGCTTCGTGCCATTGAAACGATTGATTGTGTGAAAAAGAAAGCGGATTGGGCGTTGAAATGGATCGACAGTGATAGCTTTGTTGAGCGTTTAATTTCATTTGCTGCCGTAGAAGGAATTTTCTTTTCAGGTAGTTTTTGTTCTATATTTTGGTTGAAAAAGCGTGGTTTAATGCCAGGCTTATCCTTCTCAAATGAGTTGATTTCTCGTGACGAAGGATTGCACTGTGATTTTGCATGTTTATTGTATACAGATCACATTAAAAATAAAATTTCTCAAGAACGCATTTATGAGATTATTTTGAATGCGGTTGAGATTGAAAAAGAATTTGTGACGGTGGCTCTTCCTGTTTCACTGATCGGAATGAATGCTGAATTAATGTGTCAATACATTGAATTTGTTGCAGATCGTTTATTGATTTCTTTGGGATGTAAGAAAAATTACAATGCGGTTAATCCATTTGATTTTATGGAAATGATTTCATTGCAGGGGAAAACAAATTTCTTTGAGAAGCGTGTCGCTGAATATCAAAAATCGGGAGTTATGTCAGATAAAGAATCGATGTCTTTCTCCTTGGACGAAGATTTTTAAATCTAGACCTATTTGCGTTAAATGCCTTGATGAGAATCAGGGCATTTTTTTGCCGTATACTTACCAGCGTTCAAGAACCATAGGTAATGATAGTCCAATGATTATGCCTGAAATGACTAGTATATAAAAGGTTAGTTTGATTTTAAATAATTCAATCAGGATGTTAGAGATTATTAGTATCGAAAGCACAACCATTATTTGGGCTAATTCCAATCCTATGTTGAAGGCCAATAATGGGGATAAAATCGAACTCTCCTTGCCCAACAAGCTTTGCAGG
>CAMARL010000111.1 GCA_945860325.1 Spirosoma fluviale
ATATTAGATTGTCTAGTAATTGCAAATTATTTAAGGTCAAAAATAAGTATTTTTAAAGTATTTAGTGTTTAAAAATGTAAAATATTTTATAAAATTTATTTTAGGGTCGTGATTTTTCCACTGATCAAAATAGTTTCATTATTTTTACTTGGTAATAATTCCAATTTAAACACGGATTCGCCAATTAATTTGGCTAATTCTTCCTCAGTCCAATCTATGTTTAATTCAAAGTCTACATTCGAAAAATAAGTAACATTCCCTTTTTTCAACAAAATTTGTTGACCTAACACATTGAAAATTCTTACATCATATTGGTAAATATCCCAAGGTATTTGGCCGATTGCCTTAAATTGCAATCGCTTACTCATAGGGTTAGGAAATATTACCCATTCTAAACGACTAGTTTCTGAATTTATTACTTTCATTTCAAAAAATAGTTTTTGAGGGTTATTATTTCCATCCCAACAATTTACCTTAAAAAAGTAATTCCCTATTTTTAAATTTTTAAATGGATATGTAAATGTCCCTTTTTGAGGAAAATTCATATCAGGAATGAAATAATCTGATAATTTAATTTTGAGTGTATCATTCACAATGAGCTCGGCAAATTCGTTTTGATCATTTTTCCAACGAAGTGAGTTATCATCTTCTATTTTAATTTTTAATTCAAAACTGCTATTCATCGTTTGGAATTTGTTTGACTCAGGCTCCATTACCGTTATGCTAGGAGGTTTTGTATCCACAGTAACGGAGTTGGAAATTGCAACGGGAAGCGATTTGAATCCATTGATTTTTTCTCCTGTATTTAATTGACCTATTATTTTTCCAATCAAAGGTCCATTTGAGTTGGGAATCGATTTTTGACTTATTGAGAATCCAGCGCCAGTCATTTGAATATTTGATGTCCAAATTAAATCGCCTTCAACAAAATATTCATATGCATATGTTTTTGTGCCTAAAGTCTTTTTCTTGGTAGGAGGGGTATAAAGGTTTGCCCTTATTTGAGCATTTATATTTGTAGGTGTTTTTGTCAATAATTGTCCTTCAAAAACTTTGCTTGAACCTGGAGTGATCGTATCTGTTTTTATCGTAATTGCTTGTCCAGTCCAGGGTAATTCTAGGGTAGGGTCACCCAACAAACTGATATTTCGATTAATAACACCGGTTTGACTGCTGTTTTTAGTTTCTTTAAATAAATCTCCAACTCGATATTTTACTTGGGTTTTATGATCAATTAAGTTTTTATAAAAAGATTGACCGAACAAGTAATTGCTACTTTGAAAAACTGGCCTTGTTGTACTAATGAGTCCTATAGCCCCTCCCTTTGTGGACATTAATGAAATTTCCGCTCCTGATAATTGATTTGGATCATCAAATCGTCCAAATTGACATGTTGCGGTCAATAGAAAAGGTAAGTGCTGCAAATTCCTTAGGCCCACTAAATCATTATTGGTCAGTATTTTTTCATCTGTCCAGCCACTTTCTGATCCATGTCCAATGAAATGTATAAAATCAGCTTCAGAATTGAACAATGAAAGTAGTGCGTCTTTTGCTTTTTTAGAGGTGTACATCCCCCCCGTCATTTCTTGTTCAAATTGGTCTAAATAAAGCTTTTTGATGCTCACATCATGGGCATCTTTGATCATTAGATTGGAAAAATCCTCAGCATCTTGAATGTGAATATTAGCATCTCCGTCATCGGCTACCCATGCTAAAACCTCAGGCTTGAAACGAGTATTTTTTTTTGATTCAATAAAGGCAATTAATTTATTGACAAAGAAATTTGCCTCACTGGGATTTTTCGCTGGAATTCTGCCAATAGCCAATTGGAGTGTCTTTTTATTTGTTTTTTCGCCTTCAAGCCAATCGCCCTCCTCTGGATTTAGTAAACCAAAATAATCATCCGACGAGTAGCTCAATAATGGTTGAAAAGATTCAATACTTTGGTAGGTCGGCACAAAGCAATTTTTCTCGATGTCAGTTGACACGGCCGATTTACCTTTATAATCAATGGATGCATCACCAAAAAGAATCACATATTTTAAAGCAGAATTCGGGCTTTTATATTGGCGATAAACAAAATCTCGAATAGCTGTTACATCTTGTTTTCCTCCAGAATATTCATGGTAGATTTGTTCAGTGTCAACCACTTTTGTCGGGATATTTTGGGAACTACTTTTATATTTTGCGAGTGCATTTGCCGCTTCTTTGAGTGCTGGGCTCGATATAATAAGCAGTTCATATCCAATTTCTTTATTAATATTTTGATTAGGTAAAATTTTTACAAAAGACGGTGAAATTGCTTTTTGGCTGTCAATGAGTAATAATTGGCTTTCGGGTTTAACATTCAATTTTAAAGTGGATGTATAGTTTATCATTTTTGACCAATTGCTCGTCCCATTTCGCAGCCAAATTTGAGTGGCCGCATTTGCATTGATTAAAGAGATAGAATAGCTGGAATCTGTTGTATTGGGTAGTAAATACAGCGGATTATCATGCTTTGCATTGAAAATTCGAGGGTATTGAAGTGATAAATAGTCAAGATATCCAGTGCCCGTTGTATTTTTATAGTTAATCGTCCAGTTCCAAAGATTATCTTTTAATTGGGGTGCCAGCCATATATTAAGATCCTGAAAATTAGCCTTATTGTCATATCGTCCCCCTGAAATGGCTGGGATTTTCAAGTTTCCTATCGTATTTCCTATTATATCAAAGGTAAATAAGCCCTCTTGAGTCGAACTAGAGTAAAAACGACCCCCTAATTTTGAATTCATTCCTAGCTTATAATCTGCGAGTGAATACTGAACAGTTTTGTTATTTGTCCCATAAAATGCATCACCCACCCATTGTCTCCCCGACTGTATTAAATTATAAGTTTCTGGCTCATAATGAAAAATAGACCAAGCATAATCCAATGTTTTAGATTCACCCGATGTGGCTTTTTCTTCCACTATACGTTTCGCTGCGGGGTCATCTAAGCGCATAAAATAAAAGCTAGAGTCGGAATACGCGTGTAATTCTTGGACCCATATTTTTTGTTGAAAATCAAAACGTATATTATGTGGGGAATTTCCCCAAAAAATAAATGAATCATTCGCATCCCATTTGTTATCCTGTTCGCCCTCAAAATAGATGGGTATTTCCTCCAAATCTTGAGGCCTAGGAATCTTTAAATCTTGGGGTAAAATGCCTGGAGCAGTTGAATGAAGACTGACTTGTTTAGGGTTTAATGAGGCTCTGTCAATTTTATTTTTATCGAGCCAATTAGCGTCAATTTTGTAAATGCCATTTTGGGTGATCCCAATTTTCACCCATTTGCCAGTAGATAATTTTGAATCTGTTTGAGCAAATGCCGAATTAGAAATACAAAATAATCCCATTAGTGCTATCAAATAGCATTTATAGTTCATTTGATTCCAACGGAGTAACCTGTGCATTTTTTGCTACTAAGTATAGTTTGCCAGTATTGGCCTCTTTACAAAAGTAGCGTGTTCGACGTAGTTTCCCTTTGATTAACTCTAGGTTTTTTAACAAAAAGATTTGATTCTCAGGAAGAGCATGTAATGTGATGCTTGAATTTGCCGTGTCGTATGTTTTTAACACATCCACTAAAGGTCCATGGCCAGTTGAGGTAGCGCTAGGATTAACTAAATACGATTTTAAAACGTTGATTAACTCATCGGGCAATAAACCTTCTTCTAAAATAGGTTCAAATATGGATCTGAATGAATTTTTCCATTCTTCTCCGTGGGGTAAAACTTTATTTTTATAAGCTAAATAAGTCAATAAATGCGCCACTTCATGTAAATACGTGACAAGGAAGGCATATGAATTTAAATTTCGATTGACGGTTATTTGATGCCCTTTTTGAGGAGAAAAGCGATAATCGCCTAATTTAGAATGACGTGATTTACTGACAATAAAGTCAAATGGATAATCATGCCATAATTGAAAACAATACTCAGCAACCTTTGGCGGGAAGTGGTCAAAAAATGAATTAATTTTTTTGTTCTTTTCCATTTTTAGGCATAAAAAAAGTCCTCCGCATGCGAAGGACTTTTTTCTGAGTGCTTAGATTACTTAGCAGCAGCTGTATCAGCAGCAGCAGAATCAGCAGCAGCAGTATCAACTGGTGCAGCCATAGCAGTATCAACTGCAACTGAATCAGCAGAAGCTTCTGCTTTTTTCTCACCACAAGATGCTAAAGTTACCATACCAGCAACGAAAGCTAAAGCGAATAATTTTTTCATTTTTGTAATATTTAAAGGTTTGAGTTACAAAACTAGTGGATTAAATAGTAACAACAAATTTTTTCGCGAAAATTTTAAGGTTTTTTTAAGTTTTGAATTAAAATTGCTTTTAAATGGCTTAAAATAAGATTGAGACTTATTTTTTTTAAGTAATTCCTAAGAAGTACATAATATTTCAGCTATTTCTAGCTTAATTTACCTAAGTAAATCCTTAAATCTGTCGTAAAATCCACTACTTTTAAATGTAAAAGTTTTGTGCAAAACATAGTTTGAGATAAAACTAAATCCCATGCCTGTGGTGGTGGTTAGGATTTGAGTCACATTGATTTTTTTGTAGGCAAAGGGAATTTGGAAATAAAAATCACTCATAAATGTTTGAAGAAATGTATAGGGCATTACACTGAAAAACCACGTTACAAATCCAGAAAAAGTGGCTACTATTAAAAATTTGACCATTTCGCGATTCGTCTGTTGCGTTTTTCTAGCGTCAAATGCAAAAAGTTTGGTCAAGGCAAAACCTACAATAACCGAGAGGAAATAAGCGGGGAGTATCGTTGCCTCATAGTTTAATTTGAACCAATCTTTCAATAATCCTCCACACACGAGTTGAACAATAGCACCAGCTCCTGCGATCAAAAAATACGCAATCAAATCTTTTTTATTAAAAAGGGTCGTTTTTTTTCTCAAATCCTTCGCTAAAATAAACTCTTAACAAGATTGGGATAAACTCCTAAAGCCAGCGTACCAATAGTACAAAACCATAATGCCATTTTAAATAATGTAGGAATTTCTATTTTTTCTATATCCCCATCTTTAAAATACATGACAATAATTCCTTTGAAGTAATAATAAATACCGACCGCCGACATTAATATCGCTAAGATGACTGGGTAAATAATATTGCGGTTAAAGCTGTCTGAAAAAATAAAGAATTTACCCCAAAAACCCGCGGTCAATGGAATGCCAGCTAAGGATAATAAGGAAATCGTGAAGCAAAAAGCTAATCCAGGATTATTTTTTGCCAATCCTTCAAAGGATGAATAATCTTCTGGTTTTTCCTTTCGACCTGTTTGATATTCTGAAACAAGGATTAAGACCGCAAATGCAGCAATCGTCGCTAAAGTATATGAAAGTGAGTAATATAAAACAGTGGATGTGGATGAACTTTGCATGGCACTTACTGTCATCAACATATACCCCGCATGCGAAATACTTGAATAAGCTAGCATTCGCTTAACACTTTGTTGGTATGCCGCTGTCACATTTCCTATTATCAAGGTTAGCATACTGATGAAGTAAATCGTTAATACCCATGTGGAATAAATGCCTCCAAATACCCCTGATAAAATGTGATATAGTGCAGCGAATCCTGCTGTTTTTACTACGGTTGACATAAACATGGTAAAAATAGTAGGTGCCCCTTCGTACACATCGGGCGTCCAAAAATGAAAGGGTGCAGCTGAGACTTTAAAGAGCAGGCCAACAACCATCAGGAGTACTCCTATGTACAAGAAACTAGGCATCGACTCTGGTGCCGTGGTTGCTATAATATTCGCTAAGTTGGATACATAAAATGATCTTGTTGCTCCATAAACTAACGTAATACCAAACAGCAAAATACCCGTCGCAAATGCGCCCATTAAAAAATATTTTAAGGCGGCTTCATTTGATTTAAGGTTTCTTTTGTCTGAACCAGTGAGTACATACATGGCTACGGATAATATTTCTAAGCCAACGAACAACATGATCATATGGTCGAATGAAACCATTAAAATGGCTCCAACCACTGAAAAAAGTAAAATTGCATAATATTCAGCAGGGTGTGTATGTTCATCGTCTGCTCCAAATCCTCTTGAAAGTGCAACGACCAAAAATGCAGCCAATTGAATAATTAAACTGAAATTAATGGACGTATTGGTTGTCCTAAACATATTGCCAAACCACAATAACTCATGATTCCAGTCCATCGCCGTTAAGCCTATTCCTATAGCTATAAATAATAAGGTAAGAATTTGTAATACTTTTCTTGGGAACCAAAATCCCCAAAACAAATTACTAATTCCAAAAAGTGATAACGCTATAATCGCCGTCATAAAAATAAGATGCTTTTAAATTTAATTATTTCAATAGTTGGGTTATTTGCGTAACACTTTCCTCACTAAAATGTAAGATAGCATTTGGGAAAATACCCCCTAATAAAACGAATATACTTAATGGAATTAGGACCATTTTTTCTTCTAATGTCAATTTTGAAAATTCAGTGGTGATTCTCGATACATTTCCAAACATTGTTT
>CAMARL010000112.1 GCA_945860325.1 Spirosoma fluviale
GCTATTTAAACCCTCTAAAATTAAGCTATGATGCACAGGATAAAATTTAGGCGCAATGTCCACAACCACTATTTTATGGGCTATGCCGGGGTGATTTAGGTCAAATTGCATCACCACTTTCCCGCCCATGGAATGACCGATCAACAAGGTTTTTTCTAGTGAATGGTCTTGAATGAATTCCATTAAATCTTCCGACATGACCTGATAGTCAAATTCGTCAGACCAAGGAGAATGCCCATGATTGCGTAAATCTAAAAGGAAGACTTGGTGGTTTTCGCTTAAGACTTTTGCGATGCCAACCCAATTGTCCGACGTGCCGAATATCCCATGTAAAATAATAATAGGACTACCTTTCTCACCTAATTTTCTAAAAAATAATTTCATTGAATGTATATCGCTTTTTCCCTTTTTTCTGTGGTTCTTCCAATGGGCTTTAGATTAAATCCTTGGTCCACTAGAAATTTTTCAAAGATATCTTGAGATTTTTCCTCGACGGCAATTAACAAACCCCCTGAGGTTTGTGGGTCGGCGCCAATGAGCCTTTGGTATTCTGTAATACCGTCTTGAATTCGGTGTCCATAGCTAGACCAATTTCGCTCTGTTCCACCAGGGAAACATTTTTGATCTAAGTAGGTATCTAAATTGTCCAGTGTGGGTATTTTATTGAAAAATAGCTCAGAACTAACCTGTGAGCCATCCGACATTTCTACTAAGTGTCCAAATAAACCAAAACCCGTCACATCAGTCAAAGATTTGACATAGGCGAGAGGGCCCAATTTTTCACCCAATACATTAAGTGTACTCATTTGTTTAACCGCCTTGGCTAAATCAGTTGGGCTGACGATGCCTCTTTTTTGACCGGTCGATAAAATCCCAACACCTAAAGGCTTAGTTAAATAAAGAAGGCAATTTTGGGTTGCCTGATCATTTTGTTTCAAATGTTCTTTTTTGACCTTTCCTGTGACTGCTAAACCAAAAATCGGCTCGGGTGAGTCGATGGAGTGGCCCCCAGCTAAAGGAATTCCTGCCTCAGCACAAGCAGCTCTTCCACCTTCCAGAACTTGGGCCGCAATTTCAGGGGCAAGTTTGTCGATGGGCCAACCCAGAATTGCAATGGCCATGAGTGGAGTTCCCCCCATCGCATAAATATCAGAAATGGCATTCGTTGCTGCTATTTTACCAAAATCAAAGGGGTCATCCACAATAGGCATGAAAAAATCGGTCGTCGAAATAACCGCCTCTCCATTTTGCCAATCAAATACAGCGGCATCGTCTCTGCTTTCATTGCCAACTAATAATAGGGGATGATTCTTTTTAGGTGTATCCGATTTCAGGATTTTATCTAAAATTTGTGGGGATATTTTACAACCACAGCCAGCTCCATGTGAAAATGAAGTTAATTTGATGGGTTCTTTGTTCGTTTGCATATATAAATTTCAACTGCAAAAATATTCTTTAAATAATTAAAAATTAAGATTTTGTTAAATTTTCAAGGAAACTTGCATTATTAGATGGCTCAGAGATTTCCAAAATATTATTTTTTACTGCTTTTGTCCTATAAGTCAACAATTTAGATCAAAAAACCTCAAAAGTCTTTTGCTAAACAATTGGAGTATTTGATTTTTTAAGTTTATTTTGTAAAATATTTCGTTCAACTCAATTATAAAAAATTTACATTTTATGAAGAAAAACTTTATTATCAATTCTGTGTTGTTTGGAGCGTTATTTGCGCTTTTGATGATGCTGCCTGTGAGTGGAGTATTTGCTCAAGGTTCTACAACTGCTGCTCTAGCAGGAAATGTAGTGGATGAAAAAGGGCAAGGTTTACCAGGTGCATCGGTAATTGCCGTTCATGAGCCTACGGGTTCTCGTTATGGTGGTTCCACAAGAGCTGATGGTCGCTACAACATTGTTAACATGCGTGTGGGTGGACCTTACAAAATAACTGTTTCATTTGTGGGTTATAAAAATGCGGTTCAATCTGGAATTGTATTGACTTTAGCTCAAGAATTACGCCAAAACTTCAAATTAGAAGTAAATCAATCTCAATTGGAAGAAGTTAAAGTGGTTGCTTCTCGTAGTTCGATCATCAACTCAGGTCGTACAGGTGCGGCAACGACGGTTGGTAACAATCAAATTACTACTTTACCTACTTTGAATCGTTCATTAGGTGATTTCGCTCGTTTAGATCCACGTGCAAATGGTTTGAACTTTGCGGGTCGTAATGCATTGTATAATAATATTACTGTTGACGGTGCATTTTTCAATAATGCTTTTGCATTATCTAGTACGATTGGTGGACAGGCTGGTGCATCTCCGATTTCAGTGGATGCGATTGACCAGTTCCAAGTTTTGATCGCACCTTATGACGTTCGTCAAGGAATGGCGACTGGAGCTAACATCAACGTAGTCACTAAATCAGGTACTAACAATTGGTCTGGTTCAGGTTATTATTTTGGTTCTGACCAAGGATTGGTTGGTAATAAAATTGGTGATGTAGTGAATCAATATGGTACTTTTGCTCGTGGGCAAATTGGTGCTCGAATTGGTGGTGCTTTAATTAAAGATAAATTATTTGTTTTTGGTTCTTTTGAGCAAGAGAAACAAACGGAACCAGGTTCCAATTTTGTAGCAAATAGAACGGGTTCTGAGGCAAATAAATCGATCGCGAAGGCTGCCGATTTTGATCGTTTGAATGATTTCTTAATCTCTAAATTCAAGTCCAATCCAGGGGCCTACGAGAACTGGAATAAAGAGAAATATTCTCAAAAAGTGAATTTACGTTTAGATTGGAATATCTCTGACAAGCATAAATTCAACGTTAAATATAATTACTTACGTTCTTACGCGGATATTAATCCATCCAACTCAGGTTCATTATCTGGTGGTCGTTCTCCTTCAGCTGCTGTTTTGCCTTTCCAAGGATCATTATATCGAATCAACAATAATTTAGATTCTTATATAGCTGAATTAAACTCAACTTTTTCTAGCTCTGTCGCAAATAACTTGACGGTAGGTTATACTCAAATGCGTGACTTCCGTCAATCTCCGGTGAATGATAATCCATTCCCAACCGTAGATATTGGAAATAATGATTTAAATGAGTTGACTGCTTTTGGATATGAGCCATTCTCAGCGAATAATATTTTGAATTCTGATATTTTCCAAATCGCTGACAACTTAACTATTTACACAGGAAAGCATGTGTATACGCTAGGTTTAGCTTATGAGACAAATTCATTTATGAATGGTTTTGCTCCTAACTATTATGGAGGATATCAATTTAAATCGATTGATGATTTCATTAATTCGGCCAATGGAGATACGAAAGTAATTCCTGCGCGTTACCAACAACAATGGTCAAACTATAGCACTTTCCCTTTTGCTGAAATGAAGGGTAGTACATTAAGTTTTTATGGCCAAGATGAGATTACCGCAGCGAAAGGACTTAAATTAACTTTTGGATTACGTGCCGATGCTACTTCATTCCCATCTTTTGATGAGCCGAAGTATACGAACACGTATGTTCCGAGTTTAACTTTCCGTGATGGGGTTAAATTGACTACAAATAAATTCCCAGAGACGACTGTTTTATGGTCACCTCGTTTTGGTTTCAACTGGGATGTGAAGGATGACAAGCAAACTCAAATTCGTGGAGGTGTGGGTGTATTCTCAGGTCGTGTTCCTTACGTTTGGTTATCGAATCAATTGTCTAACAATGGTGTATTGTTTGGTTCAGAAAATATTCAAAATCCAACAAACCGTCCATTCAATCCAGACGTAAATGCATACCGTCCTGCTATTACTTTGCCTTTGACGCCTACTGCATATAACTTGGCCGTTACGGATCCTAACTTTAAATTTTCTCAAGTATTTAGAACTAATTTAGCCTTGGACAAAAACTTAGGTGATGGTTGGATTTTAGGATTAGAAGGTATTTATACAAAGGACATCAACGCGGTATATTTAGAGAATGTGAATTTACCTAAGTCGACGGTTAAGGCTGTCGGCGCAGATAATCGCGTAATTTTCTACACTTTAGGTGCTAATGGACTTCCAAGCGCAGTGAGGAATTTCGCTATTTATGGTAATGTGAGAGGAGTAAATGCACCTGCAGTTGGCCCTAATACAGTATCAAGCCCTAATATTTCTGATGCGATTGTTATCAAGAATACAGACTTAGGTTACTCGTATGCTTTAACAGCTACTATTTCAAAATCTTTTGAAAATGGACTTTTTGCTTCTTTGGCTTATACGAACTCTGATTCTCGTTCAGTGAATGATGGAGGTTCGATTGCTCAATCTCAATGGAGAGATCGTGTGGTTTCTGGTGATCCAAATGAGAATGTGGCTTCATATTCTTCTTACATTCAAACGCATCGTTTTAACGCATATGGATCATATCGTTTAAACTATTTGAATGAGAATGCAAGTACTACTTTTGGATTTACATATTCTGCAGCTCCAGCAGGTCGTTTCTCTTATACATATTCAGGAGACATGAATGGAGATAATCAAACATCTAATGATTTGATTTTCATTCCTCGCAGTCAATCTGATATTTTGCTAAGAGATTTGGGTACGTATACTGCAGCTCAACAATGGGCTGATTTAGATAAGTATATCACGCAAGATTCTTATTTGAATTCACACCGTGGTCATTATGCACAGCGTAATGGTGCTGAGTTACCTTGGTCGGCGAATTTCGACTTTAAAATTATTCAAGATTTCTACATCAAAGTAGGTGGTCATAAAAACACATTACAATTTACTTTAGATGTATTTAACTTCGGTAACTATGTGACTCCGCAGTGGGGATTAAATCAATCTACGCTTCGTGCTGGTTTAATTAATTATGTAGCTAATGATGCTGCCACTGGAAGACCTGTTTTCACGTTCCCTTATCGTTCTGGAACCACTCCATTGTCTGATACTTTCCAAAGATCGTTTGGTCTAGGATCTCGTTGGCAAGCACAATTTGGAGTACGTTATATTTTCAACTAAGATATTTCGAATCCGAAATAAAAAGGCTGCTCGTAAGAGCAGCCTTTTTTGTTTTTGGTGATAAGGTAATTTCGTCTTTTTGAATTCGGATGATTCTTTTTGTAGAGACGCGATACTTCGCGTCTATTTATACCCAGATAATTCTTTTTGTAGAGACGCGATACTTCGCGTCTCTACAGGAATAAAAAAACCGGGTTTCCCCGGTTTTAACTAAAACTCTTTATGATGCGCCATTCGATGTAAATCGTCAGGGCTTAATGATTTAAAATATTCATAGGTGATTTTTAGGCCTTCTGCACGGGATACTTTAGGCTCCCAACCCAAAATGGCTTTGGCCTTTGTAATATCGGGTTTACGTTGCTTAGGATCGTCTGTTGGCAAGGGCAGTGAAATAAGCTTTTGAGTAGTCCCGGTTAATTTGATAATTTCTTCACCAAATTCCTTAATGGTAATTTCGTCTGGATTACCAATGTTCATGGGTTGCGTATAATCACTTAATAAAAGTCGATAAATACCCTCCACCAAATCATTAACAAAACAGAAAGCTCTTGTTTGTGATCCATCGCCAAACATGGTTAAATCTTCTCCACGTAATGCTTGGCCTATAAATGCTGGTAGCACACGACCATCGTTTAATCGCATTCTTGGACCGTATGTATTAAAGATTCGAACGATTCTTGTTTCTAATCCATGATATGTATGATAGGCCATGGTCATAGCTTCTTGGAAACGCTTTGCTTCGTCATACACTCCACGTGGGCCGACTGGATTGACATTTCCCCAATATTCCTCAGGTTGAGGATGAACGGTTGGATCACCGTAGACCTCTGAAGTAGAAGCGATTAATACACGTGCTCCTTTTACTCTAGCTAAACCTAAGCAATTGTGAATGCCTAATGAACCCACTTTTAGGGTTTGAATAGGTATTTTTAAATAATCAATAGGAGAGGCAGGAGACGCAAAATGTAATATATAATCTAATTGGCCAGGAACATGAATGAATTTAGAGACATCATGGTGGTAAAACTCAAAATTGGGTAGCTTAAATAAGTGCTCAATATTTTTTAAATCCCCGGTGATCAAGTTATCCATGGCAATCACATGATAGCCTTCTTTGATAAAACGATCACATAAATGTGAGCCTAGGAACCCCGCACCCCCTGTAATTAATATTCTCTTCATAATGCTTTTAAAACTTTTTTCTTTTTGGGGCCGAGGTAAACCCGTCCCCTACTTTTTCTAATACCTAATACCTAATACCTCTTACCTTTTACCTAATACCTCTTACCTCTTACCTATTACCTAATACCTAATACCTATTACCTAATACCTATTACCTAATCTACTTAACCACCCCTCGGCCAATGGAATAATAGGTGTATCCTAATTCTTTCATTTGAGCCATTTCATATAAATTTCTACCGTCAAAAATAACCTTATTTTTTAATAAGCTTTCCATCCGTTCAAAATCAGGCGTTCTAAATTGTGGCCATTCGGTCACAATAAGGAGCGCATCCGCATTCTCAATCGC
>CAMARL010000113.1 GCA_945860325.1 Spirosoma fluviale
TACTCCCACTCAATAGTAGCCGGTGGTTTAGACGAAATGTCATACACCACACGATTTACGCCTTTGACTTGGTTGATGATTTCATTGGAAATGCGGCCTAAAAATTCATAGGGCAAATGGCACCAATCTGCCGTCATTCCATCTAAACTTGTCACAGCTCGCAAGGCAACAACCTGCTCATAAGTACGTTCGTCGCCCATCACACCAACCGACTGAACAGGCAATAAAATGGCTCCCGCTTGCCATACTTGGTCATAAAGACCATCTTGCTTCAAGCCATTAATAAAAATCGCATCTACCTTTTGTAAAATATCCACTTTTTCAGGAGTAATATCCCCTAAAATACGAATAGCTAAACCTGGTCCAGGGAAAGGATGACGGCCTAAAATTTCTTGGGGTAGGCCTAAAGTCTTGCCGACTAAACGAACTTCATCTTTAAATAAAGTATTCAAAGGTTCTACCACCTTTAATTTCATGAAATCAGGTAAACCACCCACATTATGATGGGATTTTATCGTGGCCGAAGGACCATTTACACTGACACTTTCAATGACATCGGGGTAAATAGTTCCTTGGCCTAACCACGAAACACCTTCAATCAAATGGGATTCTTGGTCAAAAACGTCAATAAACGTTTTACCTATTGCTTTACGCTTTTCTTCAGGATCAGAAAGTCCAGCCAACGCATCATAAAAAAGCGTTTTTGCATTAACGCCCTTCACATTTAATCCCAACGTATGGTACGATTCTAACACCTGTTCAAACTCATTTTTACGCAATAATCCATTGTCGACAAAAATGCAATACAGATTTTTACCGATCGCTCGGTGCAATAAAACGGCCGCTACGGAACTGTCTACGCCTCCTGATAAGCCTAAAACAACTTTATCATTCCCCAATTTTTCTTTTAAAGCAGCAATCGAAGTTTCGGCAAAGGAATCGGAAGTCCAAGTTTGTGAACACCCAGATATGCCAACCACAAAATTCTTTATCAATTCACTCCCCTCTGTGGAATGTGTAACCTCAGGATGAAATTGTATTCCAAATATCGGTTTGGATATATGTGAAAATGCTGCCACGCGCACCGTTTCTGTACTTCCAATGACCTCATAGTCCGTTGGCAATTCCATGATCGTATCGCCATGAGACATCCAAACTTGACTTTTTGATGATAACCCATCCAATAAGGCACTTGGTTTTTTCGAATCCATATACGCCCTTCCATATTCCCGATGTGCAGATGCCTGCACAGAACCACCCCCTAAATGAGCTAATAATTGGGCCCCATAACAAATGCCCAACATAGGTCGATCACCAAATAAAGACAAATCAATGCTTGGAGAATCCGCATCACGAACCGAACAAGGACTACCCGACAAAATAATCCCTTTCACAGAATCATCTAAAACAGGGATTTTATTAAAAGGGTGTATCTCACAATAAACTTTAATTTCTCGTACACGCCGAGCAATTAGCTGAGTTACTTGAGAACCAAAGTCAAGGATAATAATCTTTTCGGCCATACAAATTGATAAAAAATAAAGAGCAAAGGTCGGAAATTTCAGTCAAAAACCGATTATTCCCTTGGAAAAATCTATTTGTATAATAAATAACGTAAGCGCATTTGAGAATAAACTTTTAAAGCGGGTTCCCAAGTAGCACGAATTTGAGTTTCCGTTTGGCCAGCTAGCATTTGCTTGCGTAAAGTATCTGTCCCGGCCAGTTTATCAAAAAAAGATGGACTTGAAAAGAAGCTTTCACTTTTACCCATTTTATTGAAAAAATAAAACAAATATTTTAAACTGAAACCCAATTGGCGCACGGGTATCGTAGTCAAATTAAACCCAAAGCAAAGTTTACCTTTTTGGGGTGGATCCATCGCTCCAGCCATAGGCACAGGTGTAAACTGATAATCTCCCGCGCCGACTAAAGGAATTCCAGCCACTTGGAATTGCGTTTTAGTTCCTCGGCCAATACTGACGGGCGTCGCTTCAAACAGACAAAGCGAAGGATATAATCCAATGGATTGATCATTTGGCAAATTAGGCGATGGAGGAATCGAAATGTGCACAAAAGCATCATGCGTGTAATTCTGTACCGGAATCACTTTCAAATCACAAACCACTTGATTCGCTAACCAACCCTCACCATTAATCATTTTCGCTAACTCTCCCAACGTGCAACCATGTATAATCGGAATGGGATTTAGGCCTACAAATGAGGCAAATTGACGATCCAAAACGGGTCCATCGACATAATGTCCATTGGGATTTGCGCGATCTAAAATGAGCAATGGGACCTTGTTCTCAGCACAGGCCTCCATCACATAATGAAGCGTAGAACTATAGGTATAAAACCGAACGCCTACATCTTGAATATCAAAAACTACCATCTCCACATTTTTCAAATCCTCTTGAGTCGGCTTTTTATGTGTTCCATATAAGGAAATAATGGGCAATCCTGTTTTTTGATCGATACTGTCGTCCACAAGTGCCCCAGCATCTGCACTTCCTCTAAATCCATGCTCTGGAGCAAAAATTTTAGTGACTTGAACGCCAGAGGCCAACAAGCTATCCGCCAAATGTGTCTTTAAAATAACGGATGTGTGGTTTACAACGAGGGCCACCTTTTTATTCTTCAATAAATGCACATAAGATCTTGTGGAATAGGCTCCTGGCATAGGATTGCCTGTCTGCTGTGCGGGCAATGAATAAAAAATGAACAATAATAAGATTAGCTTGTAGAATCGAAGCAATAGCATTTTCTTTGCGTGTTAAATTATCAGGTCAAATATCTGATATTTTTTTAGCATTATAAACTTGTGAATTAAAAATGAATTTTCCCTTATTCGTAGCTCGTCGGATTAGAAATACACAAGAAACTTCATTTTCTAAGACCGTCACGTTCGTGGGCATAGGAACGATATCACTGGGCATTAGCATTATTCTGATAGCATTTTCCATTCTATTTGGCTTCAAATCTGCTATTCAAGATAAATTAACTAGTTTTTCAGGAGACATACGTGTGAGTAAACTGAGTGGCAACCATTCGATTTCAGAAAATCCGATTTATAAAAACACGGCTTGGGAAAAGTCGGTCGCTCAGCTTTCCTACATCAATCATATCCAATCCCATATTCAGAAACCAGGTATTCTCGTAGGTAAAACGGGACTAGCAGGCATTGTCATCAAAGGCATTGGGCAGGATATGCCACAAACGCAAATCAAAAAAAATCTTATTCAAGGTCTTCCCTACCTTAAAAATTCTCAAGATATAATCATTAGCCAGATTCTTGCCAAACAATTAAAAACCAGCATGAATCAAAGTCTAATTTTATACTTCTTAAGCCAACCGGAGCGACCCAGAAAAGTTAAAGTAACCGGGATTTATGAAACGGGATTAGACGAATTAGATAAAATTTTTATTCTAGCGGATCGTGATTGGGTAGGGAAAATGAATGGCTGGAGTTCTGATTCCCTAGGTAGCTATGAAATCATTCTTGAAAAAGGAGCTGATTTGAACCAATCGGCCTATTATTTAGAGAAGGATTTGCCAACCGAATGGAAATTAGAGACCATTGAAGAACTATATCCATCCCTTTTTGACTGGATGAATATGTTGGACCGCAACATTGTCATCTTTATTTCCCTGCTACTCGTAGTCGCCTGCTTTAACCTGATTGCCACACTTTGGGTATTAATCATGGAAAGAATACCCATGGTGGGTTTGCTAAAAGCGTTAGGCAGCTCTCAAAAACAAATAAGAACCATTTTTTGGTGGAACGGTTTCTTTATCTTGCTCAGAGGTTTATTAATTGGTAATATCATCGCCATTCTTTTTTGCTATATTCAATTTACCTATAAACTGATCCCATTAGATCCAGAAAATTACTATATGAACGCCGTACCCATACTTTGGGATACACCTACCTGGATATATGTCAATGTAGGAACATGTCTATTAGTCGCCCTTACCATTACCATACCTACCTTATTTATCAAAAAAATAGAACCCAAAGATGCCATCAATTACAAAAGCTAAAAACGTACGATATCTATATATCGCTTCGTTCCTACTCGTCAGCATTTACTTATCTGGACAAAATTCCATCGGTTATTCCATTGATTTGAATAAACTCAACAACGATAAATTAAGTGTCCAAGTAAAAACACCCAAATTCAAGCAAGATCAAATTGACTTTTTCTTCCCTAAAATTGTTCCGGGTACGTATGCTAATTATGACTTTGGGAGATATATCAGTGATTTTCAAGCTTTTGATGCACAGGGAAAAAGTTTATCAGTCGTAAAAAAGAATGTGAATCAATACCAAATAAAAAATGCCATTAAATTAACTCGGATTACCTACCAAGTAGACGACACGTGGGATAGTCCGGAAATTGACGGCGAATATGTATTTGAACCTGCGGGAACTTCCTTCCAAAAAGATACTTTGTTTGCCTTAAACACGCATGGATTTTTAGGTTATTTCAAAGGATTTGAAAAAAATAAAATCGAATTAGAAATTAATAAACCCACATTTATGGTGGGTACTTCTTCTTTGAAAAGCGACATTAAAAGCAGTCCCACTCAAGATATTTTCAAGGCAAATTCATACTATGAAATCGTGGATTCCCCTTTTATGTATGCGAAGGCAGATACTACCCTACTAAAAATTGGAAATGTAGAAATAGTGATCTCCTTATTTACCCCCAATAAATCCTTAATCTCAGAGGAAATAGCACAAAAAATTAAGCCGCTTTTAGAGGCTCAAAAAAACTATTTGGGAGGCAATTTACCTATCCAGCGCTATGCATTTTTGATCATTCTGTCGGACAACCTGAAAAATGGCAGTTATGGTGCGCTAGAACATGCTAAATCCTCTTTTTACTATTTACCTGAGGGAGATATTTCAAGTTTAGGCCAGACTATTTTAGACATTTGTGCGCATGAATTCTTCCACATTGTAACCCCTTTAAATATTCATTCGGAGGAAATTGGAAATTTTGATTTTAACCAACCCAAAATGTCCAAGCATTTATGGTTATATGAAGGCCTAACTGAGTATGCTGCCCATCACATGCAATTGAAATATGGACTCATCAAATTACCCCAATTCATGCAAACCATACAGGAGAAATGGGAGACGATGCAAATGCAATTTGACGATAGAATCCCCTTTACCGACATGAGCAAAAAGGTCTTAGATACCTACAAAGATCAATATAGCAATGTATACCAAAAAGGAGCTTTATTAGGTTTTGGCCTAGATTTATTATTGAGAAAAGAATCAAATGGAGCCTATGGAACCCAACAAATGATGCAAGATTTAGCTAAAATTTATGGTCCCAATAAATCCTTTAAAGACGATGAATTATTTGATCAATTAATTGAAGTAACCAAGATTCCTACCCTAAAAGAATATTTCAATAACTACGTGGCAGGAAACAAAAAAATTCCCTTAAATGATTGGCTCAATAGTATTGGATATGAAATTGATCCCAATAAAAAAGATACAGTCAAAACCTTAGGCTTTGATTTTCAAACACTTAATATTAATTCAGAAACAAAGAGAGCATTTATTGGAAGTGAGTTAGGGATTAATCCATTTGGGAATACACTCCAATTAAAAGCCAAAGACGAACTGGTTTCCGTAAACCAATTGCCCGTTGACCTACCTAATTTTGTCAAAAATACCCAACAAGTTTTGTCAAAAATCAAACCCGGTGATTTATTAACGTTAGAAATTGCGCGGTCCAACGACAAAGGAGGATTTGAAACTATTAAATTAGTCGCCCCTTTTCAGTTAACGATTCAATCGAGTAGAAAATCAATTAATGAACTTATTTTGCCTTCAAGAAAGCAAATCAAATTGCGTGAAGATTGGATGAAGCCTAATCCTTAATTTCGGCTACGGGTGCCATAAATTCTTTCTCATGCTTGGCAATCCAAACAGTAGCTACTCCATTGCCAATAAAATTAGTGATGGCACGGGCTTCTGACATAAATCGGTCCACGCCCAATAACAGCGCCAAACCCTCCAAAGGTATCACTTGGAGTGCGGTCAACGTCGAGGCTAACACCACAAATCCACTGCCCGTCACCCCGGCAGCACCCTTACTCGTCACCATTAAAACTCCAATGATGGTCAATAATTGGCCATAGGATAAATCGATGCCATATACCTGCGCTAAAAACAAGGTAGCCATCGATAAATAAATACTGGTTCCATCTAAATTAAAAGAATATCCTGCTGGAACCACCAAACCTACGACCGATTTGGAACAGCCCATCTTCTCTAATTTTTTCATCAAAGACGGCAAAGCAGCCTCAGAAGATGAGGTGCCCAACACAATTAATAATTCTTCCTTAATGAATTTCAAAAAGCTCCAAATTCGTTCGCCGCAACTACGCATCACAAAGCCTAGGACAACAAAAACAAATATTCCCATGGTCACGTAAACTGAAATCATCAATTTAGCGAGGGGCAATAAAGAATG
>CAMARL010000114.1 GCA_945860325.1 Spirosoma fluviale
TATCTGGCAAAATTGAGGTTATTTTGTTGGGCCCACACTTTAGGGATTAATTCCCCAAAAAACGTAATAATAAAAGTGACCCCAAACAACAAAAACAAAGTCACTAATAATGTCCCTATGGATTGAGGGCCCAACACCAATTCGGTCAAGTAATTTGCCAAGGTAATGAAAATGATATTGACAAAATTAATGGCGATTAATAAAGTGGCAAGAAGCTGCTGAGGTCTTTCTAATAAATGACTTACGGCTTTTTCTGATGCCCCTTCGTTCTCTCTTAAACTAGCTCTTTGCTCCGCATTTAACGAAAAGAAGGCTACTTCAGAGCCCGCCAATAAGGCAGAAAGCAATAATAAAATGATCAAAATTGCCCCTATAAGAACATAGGTGCTTGCATTCGCTGCAGGGTTAATCAATAATAATAAGGGTATGGGATAGGGGTCGGGGTCCATATTAATTAGGTACTAATGAAACAAATTTACAAAAAAGGGAATATGTTTTGATCAGATTCCCTTTTTTAATAAAAATTTAAAATGGGAGATCGTCTCCTTCTGCCATCATGGGTGGAAAAGCATTCCCGTTATTAGAAGATTCGCCTAAAGAAACAGCTTCAGGTTTAGGCCTAGGTTCTGGAGAATCGCCTAATGGCCGATCATTTTTACTGCCAATTAAATTCATTGATGTAGCCCGAATGCGGTAGCCACGCATGGTAGCCCCCGATTTGTCTTGCCATTCTTCCGAACGAATTTTACCCTCAATATATACTTGATTTCCTTTCTTTAAATATTGCTCAGCGATGGTGGCCAAATTATCCCATAATTCTACTCGGTGCCATTCCGTTTGTTCCACTCGCTGACCATCCTTACCCGTATATGATTCGGAAGTAGCAATGTTGATATTAGCTACTTTTACGCCACTAGGAAGCGCTCTTACTTCAGGATCTCCTCCTAAATTACCTAGAATAATTACTTTGTTTACACCTGCCATAATATTGATTTTTTTGAGTTAGGTAGACAAAAATCCTTGTCCGCTATAAAGGTAATTTTGTTTAAGTTAAAACAAATTCTTCAATTCTAAATTATCAGTTATTAGATTTAAAAGCAATACCGGTTTTCCCAAATTAGTAAAGTCCTGAGGCTCTATCCATCGAAACTGATCATTTTCTGGGACCTCAAAATGATCATTAACTTGGACATGCCAAGCCTGGCAAAATATTTTCTGATGGCTTAATAAATGTGTTGGCGGAGAAACCAAAGTCGTAATGACACTTTGCTTGCATAGTTCTGCAAGCTCACCATCATGTTGTAATATTTCCTCTAATGATTGAAAATGAGGTAACTCATTCAAGTAAAACTCCCAAAGCCCTTGCCAAATATCCTTGGAAGCTCGTTGGCGTACCCATATTTTCCCATTTTTTTCAATGATGAAATAAGCAAAAAACCGTTCTTTTTGACTCTTTTTCTTGGATTTTACGGGCAACGATTGCACTCGATTTTCAGAGAATGCGACACAGGTAAACTGCAATGGACAAGTTGAACAATTGGGAGAAGGCGAACATTGTAAGCTCCCAAATTCCATAATGGCTTGATTAAAAATAGCCGGTTGATTTTTTGGAATCAACTCATCCGCTAAATCCGTAAACGTTTTTCTAGCAGAGGCATGTAAAATATCAACCTCCACACCAAAATACCGTGCAAGGATTCGAAAGACATTGCCGTCGACAACAGGCTTAGGTTCATCGAAGGCAAAAGATGCAATAGCGGCAGCCGTATAAGGACCTATTCCCGGTAATTTTATCAAGTCCGCATAGGTAGATGGAAATTTGCCGCCCGCCTCAGCAATAAATTTTGCCGTTTTGTGCAAGTTTCTAGCCCGACTATAATACCCTAAGCCTTGCCATATCCTAAATAATTTAGCTTCATCGGCGTTAGCCAAATCTAAAACGCTTGGAAATGCCTCTAAGAGTCGATGAAAATAGGGCAATCCCTGGGCCACGCGCGTTTGTTGGAGGATAATCTCCGACAACCAGATCACATATGGATCTTTCGTTTTTCTCCATGGCAATTCACGGGCGTTTTGGGAATACCAAGTAATGATCGTTTCTGAAAAAGGGTGTTGCAAAAGCTTTGACATGTAAAAATCAAAGATACAAGATTTCCTCATTTTGCTATAATGTAGTAAGATTGAAAAAAATCATTTTATTCCGACAAAACGCTTGCCTCTCCGAAAGAAAAGCATTACTTTTGTGTCCCTTTTACAAGAAAAGGATTTAATTATTTTGAATTTAACGCATTAATTACCGTGACTAAGGCAGATGTAATTGCTGAGATTTCCAGCAAAACAGGGATTGACAAAAAAGATGTTTCTGAAACGTTAGAAAATTTCTTCCAAGTAGTAAAAGATAATTTGGCCAACCAAGAAAACATATATGTTCGAGGGTTTGGAAGTTTTATCAATAAAAAAAGGGCTAGGAAAATTGCTCGAAATATTTCAAAAAATACTTCGATTACGATTGAGGAGCACTATGTACCTAGCTTTAAACCAGCTAAGGTCTTTGTAGAACAAATAAAAACGAGCACTGACCCTGCTAAATAAAAAGATTACTCTTTTTAAGGTCTTTTAAAATGAATAAAAAGCTTGTAATTATTTTATTTATTGGACTTGGGTTAATTGCGCTAATTTCCCAATTACCGAAGGGAAATGTAAGTGCAAAGACGGAATCCACCGCGAATGGGGGTGCCAATCGAGACGCGAATGGTAAAAATACGGAAATAGATTCGTCCAAAACGGAAGAAACGCATGCTGAACCGTTGACCTCAGGCCAACAAAAACAGATTGCTGCGTTAAAATCTTCCTTAAAGACCGCATCCACTGAGGCAAGTCAATCGCTTGCATTAGAAAAATTGATGCGTGCTTTTATGGAGTTCTCAAAATATGATAGTGCGGCTATTTATGCAGGCCAGTTTTCGGATTCACATCCGGGAATCAATCATGTGTTAAGAGCTGGGCAAGCTTATTTTGAGGCCCAAGCCTACGCCATTAACCCCAAAAAAGCTAGCTTGATGGGAGAAAAGGCAAGATTTTATTTTGAAAAAGCATTGACGCAAGATCCAAATAACCTGTTGGTTAAAACAAATCTTGCCATGACCTATGTAGACACACCCACTCCTATGAAAGGTATTACGCTGCTTAGGGAGGTGATTGAACAAGAGCCAACGTACATTCCGGCTTTGTTTAATTTAGGAATACTGTCGATCAAGTCAAATCAATTTGGCAAAGGCCAAGAAAGATTTGTACAGATATTGAAGCTGGATCCAACCAATTACAAAGCCGCATTAAATCTCGGTTTTTGTTTGGCACAGTTAGATAAAAAAGAAGAGGCTAAAAAAGTTCTCAAAGAAGTTGTTGCGAAAAGCAAGAACCCTGAAGAAACAAAAGCCGCTAAAGAATTGCTGGCAGAAATGCTGCAAAAATAGTGTAGACAAAATTTGTCTGAACAAAAAAATAAAGTTGAAAATCAGCTTTAAAAATTATTTAAACATTAAACGCTAAAAGGTATGCCTTGCGGAAAAAAAAGAAAACGTCATAAGATTTCAACTCACAAGAGAAAGAAACGTCTACGTAAAAATCGTCACAAGAAGAAGTAGTGTATTGATTACAATTTCCACTGGAAATGTAATTAGGTAGCGCAAGAACAGGCCTTTTATCCTCGGATAAAGAGCCTGCTTTTGGCGTTAAATTTGTTGTATATTTTAAAGGGCTTATAGCTCTGCCACACATTCTTCTCAAATAAACTTGTGAGTAATGAATTAATCATAAATTCTACCCCCACGGGCGATAGAATTGCTCTTTTGCATGACAAAAGAATCGTAGAATACCACATTGAACAATCTGAGCCCAAATTCTCCGTAGGAGATATCTATTTAGGCACAGTTAAAAAATTAGTTTCAGGGCTAAATGCCGCATTTATAGACATAGGATATGAAAAAGATGCATTTTTGCACTATCATGACTTAGGCCCAAACTTAAATACCGTTCAAAAATTCACTCGGGATGTCCTAACTAAAAAAGGCAAAAATGTCCGAATCGAAAATTATAAGCTAGACGAGGAAATCGATAAGCTAGGTAAAATCGAAAAAGCCTTAACGAAAGGCCAACAGATTTTAGTTCAAGTAATCAAGGAACCTATCTCAACTAAAGGCCCTAGACTTTCCTGTGATATATCCATTGCCGGAAGATTTTTGGTTTTAGTTCCATTTGCAAATGGGGTTAATATATCGAAAAAAATCACCTCTCGTTCAGAGCGTAACCGACTTCAAAAATTGATGTCTTCCGTTAAACCGAAGAATTTTGGCGTCATCGTACGAACCGTAGCTGAGGGAAAGGCGATTGAGGAAATGGAGCGCGACTTAAAAGACTCGCTCTCTAAATGGGAAGAGGGAATTAAGAAGTTAGCGGAAGCTAAATCGACCGACAGGATTATTGGCGAAATGAGTCGGGCCACTTCCATGTTGCGCGATCTATTAAACAATGATTTTGATAATGTCATCGTAGACAACCCTGATTTATATAATGAGGCCAAAGAATATGTGCATACGGTGGCTCCCGAAAAGGAAAAAATCGTTAAGCTTCATACAGGTAAAATTAAATTATTTGAGCAAGTAGGCATCGAGAAGCAATTGAAAATGCTTTTTGGTAGATCTGTTTCTTTGCCAGGCGGCGGATATTTAATTGTCGAACATACTGAGGCATTGCACGTAATTGATGTAAACTCAGGAAATAAGTCAAATGCAGAGGATGACCAAGAAGCTACGGCTTTGAGTGTTAATCGAGAGGCGGCGAAGGAAATTGCACGCCAATTGCGTTTAAGGGATATGGGTGGCATTATCGTCATCGATTTCATCGACATGAAGAAGGCTGATAATCGGAAAATGATTCAAGACATCATGCGTGATGAAATGAAAACAGACCGATCGAAATTCACGATTCTACCCTTGACTAAATTTGGATTGATGCAGATCACGCGTCAGCGAGTTCGTCCAGAAATGAATGTGGCTACGCATGAAACATGTCCTAGTTGCGGCGGTTCGGGTACCATCACAGCGAGTATTGCCGTATCAGATACCATTGCGCAGCATGTAGAACATTTAGTTTATAAACAAAATGAGAAAAAGCTGACTTTGTTGGTACACCCATTTTTACACGCATATTTTACCAAAGGTTTTCCTTCTATTCGCATGTCTTGGTTTATGAAATATAAAACATGGATTTCGATTACAGAGGACTCCTCATTTGGAATAACGGAATTCAAATTCTTAAACCAAAATGGAGATGAAATTGAAATATCATCTTAGACATTTTATTTTAATTAGTTTTTTTCTCCCATTGGCCTTTTCATCTCAAGGCCAATGGTGGAAAAAGACGGAAGAAGCGGAAAAAGAACGTTCCAAAGGAATGCTGCTTTTAACCTCTGAAGTGCAGATTGAGGCTACTCAAGCAATCAATCAAATGTATAATTTTAAGTTTCCTGAAGCTGAAAGGGAATTTAATTATTTAAAAGTCAAATACCCCAACCATCCTCTTCCTGATTTTCTGCTCGGCTTAATGCAATGGTGGAAGATTGTTCCCAATACCGGAAATGAAGTTTTTGATGATCGCCTTGTTGAATACATGGACAAGAGTATCGCAAAAGCGGAAAAAATTTGGGATGAAACGGAGAACCCTGAGGCGGCATTCTTCATGGCAGCTGCTTATGGATTTAAGGGGAGGTTGCATGCCGAAAGAAAAAACTGGACCCGAGCGACATTAGCAGCGAAAAATGCCTTAAAATATTTAGAATATTCACGGCAGTTCGCAGATTTCAGTCCTGAATTGATGTTTGGCGATGGTCTTTACAATTATTATTATCATTTTATTAAGCAAAATTTTCCTCTTCTAAGGCCCGTATTGTGGCTTTTCCCAAAGGCAAATAAGTTGGTGGGCATCCAACAACTAGAAAAGGTAAGTTACCAAGCATTTTATACGCGCACAGAAGCCCGCTATTTTCTACTTCAAATTTATGGGATAGAAAATATGTCGGATAAAGCCTATGATTTGGCTAAATATACACATGAGAATTTCCCTGATAATCCATACTTTCATCGATCTTTGGCAAGGTCTGCCTTTATGATTGGCAAATTAGATCAGGCCATGGAACTGTCGAAAGATATTTTATTAAAAATAGGCCAACATCAAATTGGCTATGAGGCTACTTCCGGTAGATATGCCAGCTATATTTTGGGTTATTATTACCTGTACGTTTTTAAAAATCCAATCGACGCAAAAAAATATTTTAATGAATGCCTTTCATTTTCCAAGCAAACAGATTCCATGGATTCTGGATATTATTGGGCATCCGTTTTAGGCTTAGCTAGAATTGCATTTCAAGAATTAAACTA
>CAMARL010000115.1 GCA_945860325.1 Spirosoma fluviale
TACCAACAATTAACAACGATCCCCATGAAAGATATGCCGGGTTGGATTACGTTTAGTTTAGACGGAAAATTTGCCTATCCTTCTAGTGGCGAGGTGGTCGACGTGCGAACACGAAAAGTTTTATTGAACTTAGAGGACGAGTTTCACAATGCCGTTTCTAGTGAAAAAGTCGTTGAAATTCAGTTTGAAAAGGGGAGGGCGGTTAGAGCTGGGGACCAATTTGGCGTGGGTCGGAAAAAATAAAATAAACCTAGGAAGGAATCGATGTTTTCTTCCTAGGTTTTTTCTATGAAATTATTGCCAGGTTAATTGGAACAGGTCGACTGCCTGTCGGGGCAATTCAGTTTCTAGCTTTAATGCACCTTTTGTAATCGTTAATTTTTGGGGAGGATTCACCATGGCCAATTGGCCTGCTTTTTCAAGCGCTGAAATTTGTTCAGCAGTTGGCTCCTTTGGCGACCCCATTTTTTTCCAAACTTCATAGCTATTGCTATGTAAATCATCGATTCTGTAATGCGTTAGTTTGGCCGATGAGGATTTAATGCCTGATATTTCCAAGGTAACTTTTGAAAACTCTCCTTTTTTATCGACATCGTGGTAATTCCAAACCATGATGGAGGCCGTGTTTTTATTTTTGGTGGCCATTGTTCCGATATCCGTTTTTGTTCCTCTAAAACTTGAGTCTAAAGCCATTTGCAAAGAATAACTATGATCCGACTTTGACTCCACAAAATCACCTTGCATCTTCCCAAACATCCTAAATACATTTAAGACAGGTTTGTCTACTCCATTGGTCGCTAAATCTCTGAAACCATAAAACCAGGGTTGATTTTCAAATTCAAATGCCCAAGTCACAGCTCCCATTAAATTGGAATTGTATTTTTTGGCCAATTCATATTTACGGGCAAAAGTGGCCGCGGTATAGCTTGAATACATGGTTCCATTCCGATAGGCATTTTGTGGATTTGTGGCCATGCCGCAAGCCGCGCAACCTTCAGGATCTGATTCACCGATGACGATAGGTAAATTTTTTAATTGGGGATAGGCACTGATCACCTTTAAATTATCTTCAATGTTTTTGAGTTGGGCCCTGGCGCTCATCACCACTTTTCCCTGTTCTAATTTGGGGGATCCTTTCGCATGAAATAAAATTAAATCTAAAGGCGAGCCTATTTTTTTTGTCACATAATTGGTGTCAAATAAACAATGTTTTAAAAATGCATCTTGGAATTTCATTCCTCCTCCCGTGATATCGGTTCCGCCAATTTTAGCCGTTGGCAATGCTCTTTTTACCGCATCTGCAGAGTAATCATAGAGTTTAAAAAATTCTGCTTGCGTTCCCTTCCAATAGGCTGAATTGGGTTCGTTCCAAACCTCCCAATACCAGCTTTCCACTTCTTTTTTACCATAACGAGCCACACTATGTTTCACCCATTGGAAAATTAATTCCCCCCATTTTTTGTAATCTTTTGGGGGATAGGCCCAGCCTGTGTAGATGTCGTTGTAGTTGTCGCCCGGTTTCCAAAAATGTTTATAAGGAACAGGGTGGGTGGAAAGCGCCTCCGGCATAAAGCCTATTTGGGCCAAAGGTTTCATACCTCTCTGAATGTATGTATCGAAAATCTTATCGATAATAGTCCAATCATAGATGGGATTTCCTTGTGCATCCTCTGTGTAGGCATTGGTGGAACCCCATTTTAAATTTGCGACTCCATCGCCGGTGACCAACAAACTATGCGCCCTCACGAATACGGGAACTGGGCTAAGGGCTGCTATTTCGGAAAGCAATTTTTTGCCATCTTTCATGTAGGTGTAATTCGGCTCATCATAACCAAACCAAGCATAAATGGGCTTCATTTTTTCCTGGGTTTTCGAAAAGTCAACGGTGATTTTGGCTAGGTCTTGTGATTGTCCAAAAGTGTTAAGGGACAAAATTAGCATGCAGGCTAGGAATAAATTCTTCATAGGTTTTGTATCAACAGTTATCTAAAAATCTATTTGACGGGACTTAATTTATAAAATTTTACGCCATGGTGGGGAATACTCATGGCTATCTGGTTTTTAATTTTACCTAGGTTTTTTTGTTGCCACACATCGCGCAACTGATAGTTTTTTGTAAGTCCTATTGAATTCAGGTCCACGGTAAATGAAATGGGTTTTTCATTTTCCCAATGGAAATAGGTTTGAGGAGTTTTACCAAACTCTTCCGTGTAAAAAAAACCAAGGGCAAATGAGCCATCCGAAAGAGGTTTTTTCCAAACCTGCACTCCATTTTTTTCAATCACGAGTCGAGCAGAAATTCCTAAGGGGTCTTGGTTGACCTCAATAACTTCATCATTGGTCAATAAGCCCATAGTAAAATCATCTAATTGCTCGATCGGGCAGCCAATCAAAAGGGGAGCGGCTAATAAACTAAAAATGCTGACATGGCTATATTGTTCGTCGGGGGTCAATCGGGTGGGATGCATCTCGGATCCTGTAGTTACATTTCCTATAATCATCATATCTGGATCAAGCCAATGGCCATGGCCGCCATAAGGAGCCCATTTGTCCAACATAAATGCCGAAATATATAAGGATGTCCAGCTATCGCGAATATCTGGGCCTGTCCGAAATGAGTTGGTCAGTTTAGCCCAGTCAGCAGCATTAGAAAAAGGAGCGGAATTCGAAATGCTAAAGTGAATATCGCGTCCTGATTTCAATAATGCTTGTTGCATTCGGATCGTGGAGGGCACTTCGATTCGCCAGTCGTACTTCAAATAATCGATTCCCCAGTCGGCCCATTGTTTCGCATCATTTTCATCAAATTTATAGGGGCCCACAAACCTCCAAGCACGTTTATTGTTCTTAATGGAATCCGGTAAAATACCCGTTGGGAGAGGGGAGCTACCCCCCACATAACCCGCATAAGTAGTTATGAATGGACTTGAATAGAGGCCAACTTTGAGGCCCATGTTGTGTACGGAATCAACCATAGCTGCGAAGGATGGAAATTTTTCATTGGCTTGAATACCATTGTATTTTCCACCACGGTTTCCTTGCCACGCGTCGTCGATGTTGATATAAGCCCAACCGTGATCCCTGAGTCCTTTGTTGACCATCGCTTTTGCCGAGGCCATTACTTTTCCTTGGTCGATGAGTCGGGCCCATGAATTCCAGCCGTTCCAACCAATAGGCGGCGTGAGGGAAATCGTATCACCAATTTTTATTTCGAGTGTTTTTTTTGCAATCCCTAAGGCATTTTTTGCCTCCAATGTGACTTTATAATGGCCTTTTTGGTTTATTCTTCCCGTGATGATACCTGTTTTTTTATCTAATGTCAGGGAATTGGGAAGGTTGCTTGCATTGAATTCTATGGGTTTTTGGCCTGAGGCAAAAATCGTATAGAATACAGGATTTCCTGGAGTTGCGCCATAAAGAGCTGGGGAATTAATTCGTGGCTTTGGACTTGCCGGAGGGGTTAAAATGTATTTATTGCCAGCATTGGGGATTTTTTCTGGAATGAAACCTTTGATTAAGGTGATTTTGGGATCAGCCCAATTGCCTAAATTTTTTGGATATCCAGTACCTCTGCCTGTGACTAAAAGCCCGATTCTTTGAATTCCTTTTAGTTCTACTTCAACAAAAATGGATGGATCACCTTGGATCATTTCGGGGCTTTGGTATAAAATTTTGCCATCGCCTAAAATGAAAAAAGTGAGGGGAATGAATTTGTTTGCTTTGTCATCAGCACCTATGGTGCAGGAAAAAGAAGTGGCTTGGCCTTTGATGTAAAAAGGAATTACGCTGGTAGATTCCACCCCAATCCCGTGTTTATAATGTTTCCGATTAATGAGCATGGAATCGCCGCGCATATTGGTTTTAGTTACTACGCTTTGAATGCCTTCGGAATATTTTTTGACATCTAAATCATCCAGATAGATGGTTGATGTATTTTGTGCTTGTAAGGTGTTTATGCCTAGAAATAGGATGAGTAATAAATTTTTCATGTAATAGGTTTAGATGACAAAAATATCGTTTTTAAGGTAGAATATTCCATATAATTTTGATAAATTGTTTAGGATGAAATATTCGATTTACCTATTAACGATACTTTTTTTAACGATTTTGTTTAGCGTACAAGCCCAACAAAGGTTTTCGGTCGCGGGTAGAATTATTGAAAACAATCTGGAGGGCGCTCCTATCCCATTTGCCCATGTGTATTTAAATGGAACTTCGATTGGCACTCAGGCAGATGTGAATGGCCGATTTTTACTCAAAAACATCCCCAAAGGCATTTATAAATTCTCTATTTCGATGGTCGGGTTTAAGACGTCGATGAAGTTGACAAGCATCGAATCAGACCTAAAAAATATGGTCGAGCGCTTAGATGAAAATGTGCTGGATTTAATGGAAGTTCGGGTGAAGGGTCAAAAAGATAAGGTGTGGAATAAATCGATCCGGGATTTTGAAAATGAATTTTTAGGTCGGGATATTTCAAGGAGCGAGGTTCAGATTTTAAACCGAGAGGTTATCGATGTGGATTATGATAAGCAGAAAAGGGTCCTAACGGCAAAGGCAGAACAACCCTTGATGATTGAAAACCGAAATTTGGGTTATTTATATCGAGGCTTTTTGGTTGAATTTCAGAAAGGGATTAACCGCATGAGTTTTAAGGCAAGTGGATATTTTGAATCATTGAAGCCTAGTTCTCCTAAACAGCAGAAGCGCTGGGAATCCAATAGAAAAGATGTTTTTCAGGGATCTATCAAACATTTTTTGTGGGCATTGTACCGAAATAAGTTGACCGAAGAAGGCTTTTCCGCTTATTATTACAAGGACCGCAAGTACATGGGCGTTGTACCTGAATTTAAAGCGAATGAAGTGCTTAGGCCCACCAGTGATTCAACTGTTTTTTTGTTGGAATTAAAGGGGATGTTGACCATCGACTATAATTATAATTTTAGACAAAATTCTAGATTAATGCCTGTTTCACAGATTTTTTTCAATCAATATGGAGAATTGATTGATCCATATTCCTTGGAATTGTATGGAAAAATGTCAGAAAATAGAATGGGAAAAGAATTGCCTTCGGATTATATCTATGAACCGAGGGATTGAATTTAACTACGTTTTACAAGTGCAGAATTTAAATTTCTCCCACATATTTTCCTGCGATATAACCTGTGGTCCAGGCGGATTGGAAATTAAATCCACCCGTAATGCCATCGATGTCCATGACCTCTCCAGCAAAAAACAATCCAGGATGTATTTTACTTTGCATCGTGTTGACATCGATTTCTTGTAAGTCCACTCCTCCGGCGGTGACAAATTCTTCCTTAAACGTTGTTTTTCCTTGGACAACATAGCGGTCGTTCAATAGGGTGTTTACAAGTTTATTGGTATTTTTTGCGCCTAAATCATTCCACCTGGTGGCCGGATTAATTTCATTTTTTTCCAATAAAAAGAGCCAAAGTCTATTGGGGATCTCAAAGGGATTTAGATTTGAAATCATTTTAGAACCATGTGCACTGATGGTTTTAACCAAGATTTCACGAAGCGTATTTTCCTTCGTTTCATGTAGCCAGTTCACTAAAATACTGAACTCGTAATTCGATTCAGCTAGTATACGCGCTCCCCAAGCAGATAATTGTAGGATTGCAGGCCCGCTCATACCCCAATGGGTAACTAACAAAGGGCCTTTGCCGACCAGTTTTTGACCTTCTATTCGAACCACGGCTTGCTCTACCACGATGCCCATCAGATCACGGATGGGTTCTTTAGGCATGTTGAATGTAAATAAGGATGGGATCGGTGGGATAATGTTGTGGTTTAAATCAGCAAGCCAAGAAAACCCCGTTAGTTTAGGCTGGCCGCCAATCGTAACAATCACTCGGTCTACTTTTTCAGTCACATCTTTATAGGTAATTTCAAAACCATTTTCTAAGGGCGTGATTTTGTCAATGGCGCGCAAGGTCCACAATTCAACCCCTAACGTTTTCGCTTCTTTCCATAGACAATCAATGATGCTTTGAGACTCATTCGAAATCGGAAAAACACAAAGATCTGGGTAGGTTTTCAATGGAACACCCCTGTTTTCAAACCATTCCATGGTCGCTTTTGTATCAAATTGCTCAAAAGCTTTTCGCAAGAATTTCTCCCCTCTTGGATATTTTTCGGATAATAATCGGTGATTTGATAATGCGTTTGTGACATTGCAACGGCCACCTCCTGAGATTTTCACTTTCCCTAAAAACTTAGACGTTTTCTCAAACACCCGTACATGTGCTTGTGGAAAGTATTTTTTTGCTGAAATGGCGGCAAAAAATCCGGCAGCTCCTCCTCCTAAAATGACTATTTCCAATGTGTATTTGCTAGTGTTTGGCAAAAATCAAGAACAAATAGGGTAAATGAAATTATTTGAG
>CAMARL010000116.1 GCA_945860325.1 Spirosoma fluviale
CCATACACCATGGTTACGTACAAAACTTGGATAAATACCAACAAAATTAAAAACCAAAAACTGGAGGTTCCCACATGAACGATCCTTTTTACTTCAGGTTTTTTGGGATTTTTACCTGGAAAAATCGTGGTCAACGATGATTCCTCTAAAGTCAATTTTGAACCATCTGTATATGAATATTCCGTCTTCATCGTTTTCTTTAAATCTACACTTTTAGGTATCATATAATAGTCCGTATTAATCACCTTTGAACCTGCCACTTCTGTTTTCAGGGACACATCCGCTGTTTCATACATGGCCTGATAAATAGGCCGGTAGGTACAAATGGCTAATAACATGCCGGTCAGCATCACCACTTTACGACCAATCTTATCTGATAGCCAACCAAAAAAGATGAAAAACCCGGTGCCACCTGCCAATGAAGCGGCAATGATGTAATTACTTTGCTCAAATTCGATATTGGCTACTTTTTGAAGAAAAGAAAGGGCGTAAAACTGACCTGTGTACCAGACCACTCCTTGGCCCATCGTGGCACCAAATAAAGCCAATAAAACAAATTTGAAATTCAATTTTTTACCAAAAGATTCTTTTAGTGGGTTTGCGACAATTTCACCTGCAGCTTTTGCTTTTTCAAACATGGGCGACTCGTCCATATTTTTACGAATGAAATACGATATGCCCACCATGACAATGGAAATGAGGAATGGGATACGCCAACCGAAATTCGCGAAGGCTTCCGCGCTCATCGACTTTTTGGTGGCCAAAATGACCAATAATGAAATAAATAAGCCTAAAGAAGCGGTAGTTTGAATCCAAGCGGTTCGATACCCTCTTTTTCCCGGCTCTGAATGTTCAGCCACATAGGTGGCCGCGCCTCCATATTCACCACCTAAGGCTAAACCTTGAAGCAAGCGTAATATCAAAACGAGCAAAGGCGCTAGAAAACCAATCGTCTCGTATCCCGGGATTAGACCAATGGCAAAAGTAGAAAAACCCATGATCAATAAAGTGACCATGAACGTATATTTACGGCCAATTAAATCCCCTAAGCGCCCAAAAAACAAAGCACCAAAAGGACGAACCACAAAACCTGCCGCGAAAGTGGCTAAGGTGGATAAAAAAGCAGCGGTGGGGTTATCAGAAGGGAAAAATTTAGTGGCTATCACGACGGATAAGCTACCAAAAATATAAAAATCGTACCATTCAATTAGGGTTCCGACAGATGAGGCGGCGATAACTTTGCGAAGTTTTTTCTTGTCGACCTGTTCGGAGGAAATAGATGAAGTCATTGTGTAAGCTAGGTTTCTCGTGATAAAATCACTTGTGATGACAAATTAAGCAATATTTCATTATTTTTAGAAAAAATTAATCTTAATGATGAAAAAAATACCCTCCAATCCGATTGAATTCTAGGTACTTTAAAGACATCGATTGATATAGCAGGAAATTAAAATTTCGTCGCATAATTCACCTTTAAGGGTAACAATTCTCAAAAATTATTATATCATTGTGGTACATTAAAATTTACAATAAAACCTATTTCAATATGTCAAATCAAAACAATCAATCTCGTCGTCAATTTTTGATCAACGGGTCATTAGCTTCTTTAGGAGTTTTATGGGCAAGCCAAGCAGCTGTTTCAAGCACATTATTTGCAGGAAAGCCTAATTCTAAATTTGGAGGTGTTCAAATTGGAGCCATCACTTATTCATTCCGCAGCATGCCTGGTAGTGTTGATGATTTAATTAAATACTGTGTAGAATGTAACATTAGTGCGATTGAATTAATGGGAGATGCCGTTGAAGAATATGCGGGCAAACCAAAAAGCACTATGGCAAGGGCCGCTTATGTTCCAGGTCAGCCACGTCCACAGATGACAGATGAGCAAAGAGCTGCGATGGCAAAATTAAATAAAGATGTTGCTGATTGGCGCGCAAGTGTTTCGATGGATAAGTTTGCTGAAGTAAGAAAAATGTTCAACAACGCAGGCATTTCAATATATGCATTTAAGCCGAACGCTTTAGGTCCAAATAATACAGATGGAGAAGTTGAATATGCGTTAAAAGCAGCGAAGGCTTTAGGAGCAAATTCAGTAACGATTGAATTACCTACCGATTTAAAACAATCTCAGAGATTAGGCGATTTAGCATCAAAGCATAAAGTATACATCGGATATCATGCGCACTTACAGGCCACAGATACCGCTTGGGATGCGGCTTTAGCACAATCACCATATAATTCCTTGAACCTAGATTGCGGACACTATATTGCCGCAGGTGGTCCAAATACAACAGCTACTTTATTAGCTTTAATCGAAGCAAAACATGACCGTATCACAAGCATGCACATTAAAGACCGCAAGAATAAAGATAATGGAGGTCAAAATGTTGTTTGGGGTCAAGGAAATACGCCATTGAAAGATATCTTAGGTTTATTGAAATCTAAAAAATACAAATTCCCTGCTTCGATCGAGTTAGAATATGATATTCCTGCTGGTTCTGATGCAGTCCAAGAGACCAAAAAATGTGTGGAATACGCGAAAGCGATCCTTTCATAAATTAAGAATTTACCTATGAATCGCGTTGTTAATCTACCATTTTGATTAGCAACGCGATTTTATATAAACCATAAAACAAAAATTAAACTATGAAGTCAAAATCTACTTTTTTCATCGTTCTGATGAGCTTTTTAACTTTCGTCATGCATGCACAAGAAATCGCAAATCCGTATGGATTAACAACCCAAGTGAAAACCAAATATGGTACCTTAGAAGGAACCTTCGATACTAGAACAAAAATTGCCAGTTTTAAAGGTGTTCCCTTTGCACTTCCTCCTGTAGGAGCCTTAAGGTGGAGAGAGCCAATGGATCCAAAACCCTGGAGTGGAGTTTTACAAGCTAAGAAATTTGGTCCAAAAGCAATCCAAGCTCCCTTATTTGGCGATATGGGTTTTCGTAGCAATGGAATGAGCGAGGATTGTTTATATCTAAACATTTGGTCACCTAATCCAAGATCGACTGCCAAATTACCTGTGTTAGTTTATTTTTATGGAGGTGGATTTATGGCCGGTGATGGTTCAGAGCCAAGATATGATGGAGAAGTAATCGCTCAAAAAGGAATTGTTACCGTCACGGTCAATTACCGTTTGGGCTTATTAGGTTTCTTTTCTCATCCAGAGTTAACGAAAGAATCGCCACATAAGGCCAGCGGAAATCAAGGTTTATTAGATCAATATGCTTCATTGAAATGGGTTAAAGAGAATATTGAAAATTTCGGTGGTGATCCAAACCGTGTGACCATCGCCGGTGAATCAGCAGGGTCAATGTCGGTAAGTGCCCAAATGGCCTCTCCCCTTTCTAAAAACTTAATTCATGGCGCGGTAGGTGAAAGTGGAGCCTGGATCGGTTCAGGCTTAGGACCTGTCACGTTAAAAGATGCCGAAAAGGTAGGCGTTACTTTTGGCGAAAAAGCAGGTGCTAAATCTTTGAAAGAATTAAGGGATATCCCTACCTTAGATTTATACCAAAAAATGTTAGAGCCAGGAATGCCACGTTTTTCAGCGTGCATCGATGGATATTTTATTTCAAAAACCTTGCCTGAGATATTTGCCAATAAAGAGCAGGCGATGGTTCCATTACTATTAGGCTGGAATTCAGAGGAAATGAATTATAAATCCATGACGAAAGGACAGCCTATTACTACAGAAAATTATTCAGCGGCAGTTAAAGACTTGTACAAAGAAAATGCGGACAAGGTTTTAGCTCTTTATCCTGGTAAGTCGGCCGAGGAAGCAGAACAATCAGCCACTGATTTAGCAGGTGACCGTTTCATCGGTTTCTCTACTTGGAAATGGTTTGATATGCATCGCAAAAACAGTCAAAATCCGGTGTATCGATATTATTATGCGAGGCCTCGACCTGAAATGATCGTCAAAGGTGTCCAAGCGGCTCTTGCGGGTGGCGTAGTGAAAGCAGATCCAAATGCGCCCAAACAAGCAGCGCCAAAAGGTGCTGTCCACTCGGCAGACATCGAATATTTCATGGGAAATCTTTCGACTAATTTGACCTATGGTTGGACCCCTGATGATCATAAAACCTCAAAAGATATGCAAGATTATCTAGCTAATTTCATTAAAACTGGAAATCCTAACGGAGGAAAATTGACGAATTGGCCTGCTTCAGGCCAAGAAGCCCAACCAGAATACATGATTTTAGATGCTAACCCTCGCGTAGTCAAAGGGACAAAAGATGCTCGTTATGAATTATTAGATTCCATTATCTTTAAAAAATAATTTTCGAATCTAAATAAAATTTAAGGCCGTTTTTTAAACGGCCTTTTTTCATGTCTATAATTGATTATTTTTACCAGATCATTTTAATTCAATATGTCAAACCCAATTATCAAATCAGCATTACTATCCTACGGGATGTCTGGACGTGTATTCCATGCCCCTTTCATTGATTTACATCTAGGATTTTCTCTAGCAGGTGCTTGGGAAAGAACCAACAAAAATATTGAAAAGGATTATCCTGGGGTTAAATCCTATGCAAGTCTAGACGAAATTTTAGCAGATCCCACGATCGATTTAGTCGTGGTTAACACGCCCATTTACTCCCATTATGAATATGCATTAGCCGCTTTAAATGCTGGCAAACACATCATTGTAGAAAAAGCATTTACGACTAATTTACAAGAGGCATTAGCCTTAGATACATTAGCGAAATCAAAATCAAAGCATATTTTTGTGTACCAAAACAGGCGTTTAGATTCCGATTTCCTGACCGTAAAGAAAATAGTAGATGCAGGCGTATTAGGCGAGTTGGTGGAAGTAGAGATCAGATACGATCGATTTAATGGAGCTCAATCACCCAAATTACACAAAGAAATTCCAGGACCCGGTGCAGGCATCGTGAAAGATTTAGGACCGCATCTCATCGACCAAGCCATTTATTTATTTGGGTCACCGGAAAAAGTATTCGCGGATTTACGAATGACGCGTCCCGAAACCCAAGTAGATGATTATTTTGAAATATTATTTTATTACCCTAACCTGAGGGTTCGACTTAGAGGCGGGTATTATTTCAAAGAGCCCGTCCCATCGTTCCAATTACATGGAAAAAAGGGAAGCTTTTTAAAAGTGAGGGCCGACAAACAAGAAACTGAATTATTGGCTGGATTAAAGCCACAGGGGGATTATTGGGGAACAGAAACGGAAAATGATTTTGGGATTTTACACGTAGATGGACAGGAAAAAACTAGAATTCCATCCGAAAAAGGGAATTTCATGTATTTCTATGAAAATGTATTTGACACCCTTCAAGGTAGGGCTGAACCATTTGTTTCAGCCATGCAGGGAGCTCAATGCATGCAAGTCATCGATGCTGTTTTTGAAAGCCATGAAACGCAAAAAGTGATTCATTTACCTTCTTTATAGATCAAAATGGAAATCCCACCGATGCTTTTCACACAATTTGAACCTGAATTATCCAAAAAAATTCAGCAAGTTGGCGTAGTCAGAAAATTTAAATCAGATGAATTCCTGATGAAAACTGGACAGTCGATTCGCTCCGCTGTTTTGGTTACCAAAGGAATTATCAAAGTGTTTCGAGAGGATGATGAGGGAAATGAAATTTTCATGTATAACCTACATCCTGGAGAGGCATGCGCTATTTCGATGACTTGTGCGGCCCGACAAATCGCTTCCCAAATCATGGCGAAAGCATTGATTGATACTGAAGTTATTGCCATTCCCGCCGAGTTAATGGATGAGTGGGGTTATAAGTATAAATCTTGGTACCAATTTGTATTAGAAACTTATCGGTCTCGTTTTGAGGAATTATTGGATACCTTGGATCAAATTGCATTTAGAAACTTAGATGAGCGTTTGCTTTGGTACTTAAAACAACATCAAAAAAGCTTAAAAACGAATGTCCTAAAGGCCTCTTTTACCGAAATTGCTCATGAACTTAACTCGTCAAGGGAGGTGATTTCAAGGCTTATCAAGAAATTAGCCGAGAAAGGCCACATCAAAATGCATAAAAATCAAATTGAAATCATCGACTTAAAAGGACTGTGATAAAAGTCACCATTTAGCCTGGTAATTTAATCTATATTTGTCCCAACAAAAAAAAGAAAATGGAGATATTAGGCTATTTTGCCTCCTTACTAATCGGCTTATCCTTAGGTTTAATTGGCGGTGGCGGATCCATTTTAACGGTTCCTGTTTTAGTCTATCTCTTCGGTGTAAATCCAGTTTTAGCCACGGCCTATTCTTTATTTATCGTGGGCGCAAGTAGTCTTTTCGGCGCCTTCCCAAAATACAAACAAGGTTTAGTTAATCTAAAGACGGCCATTATTTTTGGGATTCCATCGATTCTATCCGTATTTGCCACGAGAAAATTCATC
>CAMARL010000117.1 GCA_945860325.1 Spirosoma fluviale
ATTGTAATCACCGGAGGCGCAGGTTTTATTGGCTCACATGTGGTGCGTTTGTTTGTCAATAAATACCCTGAATATCAAATCTATAACCTAGATGCTCTTACTTATGCAGGGAATTTGGCCAATAATGAAGATGTGGCCACAGCTGCCAACTACCATTTTATTAAAGCTGATATTACTGATTCGGAGGAAATAGACCAACTTTTTGCCACATATAAATTTGACGGAGTACTACATTTGGCGGCGGAATCGCATGTCGACAGGTCTATTACGGATCCATTGGCCTTCGTAAAAACGAATGTTTTGGGCACGGCTAATCTTTTACAAGCAGCCAAAAAGCATTGGAATGGCCAATATGAAGGAAAACGATTTTACCACATCTCCACCGACGAGGTATATGGTGAATTGCATAATCCCGATGAGTTTTTTCTTGAAACCACTCCATATGATCCTAGGTCGCCTTATTCAGCCTCAAAAGCAAGTTCAGATCATTTCGTAAGAGCATTCCATGAGACGTATGGCTTGCCAACAGTCATCACAAATTGTTCCAATAACTACGGACCTAATCACTTTCCAGAAAAATTAATTCCTTTAATGATTCATAATATCATGCACAATAAACCCTTACCAGTCTATGGAAAAGGTGAAAATGTGCGTGATTGGCTGTATGTTATTGACCATGCTAGGGCGATTGACACCGTATTTCATGAGGGTAAAATAGGCGAAACCTATAATATCGGTGGATTTAATGAGTGGAAAAACATCGATCTAGTACATCTTTTATGTAAAATCATGGATGAAAAATTAGGTAGACCGGAAGGCACGTCGACCCAATTAATTACCTACATTACTGACCGCGCCGGACATGATTTACGCTATGCGATTGATGCGAATAAAATCATGAAAGAGCTGGGTTGGCAGCCATCACTCCAATTTGCAGAAGGTTTAGAAAAAACCGTAGATTGGTATTTGAACAATGAAAAATGGCTTAATGAAGTCACTTCAGGTGACTATCAAAAATATTATACAAACATGTATCAAGGCAGATAACTATGAAAGGTATCATTTTGGCTGGTGGATCCGGCACTCGACTTCATCCATTAACATTAGCCGTAAGTAAGCAATTAATGCCTATTTACGACAAACCCATGATTTATTATCCGCTATCGATTCTGATGCTCGCGGGAATTAAAGAGATTTTGATCATTTCGACGCCGCATGATTTACCCAATTTTGAGAAATTATTGGGTGATGGAAGTAACCTAGGATGTCGCTTTGAATATGCAGCCCAACCAGAACCCAATGGACTTGCTCAAGCATTTGTGATCGGCGAGAAATTCATAGGAACAGATAAAGTAGCTTTGGTATTAGGTGATAATATTTTTTATGGCTCAGGATTAAGTAAATTATTGCAGGCTAATAATGACCCAATCGGCGGCGTTGTTTACGCTTATTCAGTGAATGACCCAGAAAGATACGGTGTGGTTGAGTTTGATTCAGAAAATAAAGTAATCTCTATTGAAGAGAAGCCCACAAACCCTAAGTCGAACTATGCGGTTCCTGGACTTTATTTTTATGATAACGATGTAGTGGAAATTGCCAAAAACATCGCTCCTTCCCCACGTGGTGAATATGAAATAACAGATGTCAATAAAGAATATTTAAAGCGCGGAAAGCTGTCTGTAGGTATCTTAAACCGAGGAACTGCTTGGCTAGACACCGGAACTTTTGCCTCATTAATGCAAGCAGGCCAATTTGTCCAAGTGATTGAAGAAAGACAAGGAATGAAAATCGGTTGTATCGAGGAAGTTGCTTATCGAATGGGCTACATCAACGCTGACCAATTAAGATCCATTGCAAAGCCACTCGTTAAAAGTGGATATGGACAATATTTACTCAATATTTTATCCTAGGAAAAACCCAGCCATTAGTGCCATCATAAATAGTAGGATGGATGGCAAACGGGTGTATTGAGCCAATAAAAATGTAGTGATTATAACGCAAAAAGCAATCCAATCTCCAATCATGATGATTGGATTCAAAAAGGCATAAACTGCGACCCCTGTTAGGCCTACTGAAGCAGCCTGAATACCAGCCAAAGAAGCCCTGATAAATCGATATTGTTTGAGTTGGCTCCAAATTCTGAAAACAAAAAATATCATAAAAGTACCCGGCAAAAACACCCCTAAAGCCCCAATGGCACTGCCGGATAATTGGCCTATCGTCCCATAGTCTTTCATTAATAATACACCCAAATAAGACGTTAGGGCAAAAACGGGTCCTGGCAATGATTGAGATAAAGCCATTCCGGTCAAGAAATCATCCGAAGAAATCAGGTGTTTAAATTCCACAAATTCGGTAAAAAGAACGGGGGCTAACACTTGGCCGCCACCAAAAACCAAGCTACCGTTTCGGTAAAAATTTTCAAAAATACGGATTGGGAAATAATCTGTAAAATGACCTAGCAAGGCTAAAAGCACGAGAAAGCCCCAATACAGGTGAAAATTAGCCCATGGAATAACCATCTTATGCTTGTTCTGCCTTGGGAATAATTTGTAATTAAAGGATGAAATAACGCCCCCCAGAACAATAACCAAGGGAAAAATAAATGGATTTGGGAATAATATGCCAATGAAAATGGTTAACAATAAAATCAAAACGTATAAAGGTCCATTGATGACTTTTTTGGCCATGACCCAGCCCGACTGAAGAATGAGTCCCACACCTACCGGAAGAACAAAATGTAAAATAGCTTTGTTTTGAAGATAGGTCATCCCAAAAGCAGCCAATGTCATGATGAAAATAGCTGGACTAATCCACATCAGCGTGGTTAAATAGGCTAAACTAGTTCCTCCCCGCTTTAAACCAATCGCAGTTAAAACCTGGGTAGAAGTAGGCCCTGGGAGAACCGAACATAGAGCATGTATTTCAAAAAGCTCCTCTTCCGATAAATATTGCTTTTTTTTGACCAAACGCTCTAAATAAAGCGCCATATGAACTTGCTGGCCACCAAAAGACGTTGAAGCCATAATCAAAACATCCCATAAAAACGCTAGATGCTTAGACTTTTTCATGAGCTACTTTACCTTTAGACCTAATTCGATTAAGCGTTCATTCAGGAATTCTCCCGCAGACATATCCACATATAATTTTGGAAATTCATCAGAAACACAAGAATCTAAACACTTTAAATCCATTTCAGATCTTGGGTGCATAAAAAATGGAATGGAAAAGCGAGAATTGCCCATCTTTTCGCGTGGTGGATTGACCACTCGGTGAATCGTAGATTTAAGCTTGTGATTGGTTAATCGGTCTAGCATATCCCCCACATTCACCACCAATTGGTCCGGAAGAGCCGTAATAGCAATCCATTTTCCATCCATTCGTAAAACTTCTAGCCCTTCAGCAGACGCTCCCATTAATAAGGTAATCAAATTGATATCCCCATGAGCAGCTGCACGAACGGCGCCAACAGGTAATGCATCTGGATTTTCAATAGGAAAATAATGAATGGCTCTTAAAATAGAATTCCCATTGACTACTCTTGGCTCAAAATAATCCTCAGGCAATTCTAAATAGAGTGCAATGGCCTGAAGCAACGACTTTCCAGCGGATTCTAATGTTTGAAAAGCCTCAACGGTATGATTTTCAAATTCAGGAAATTCGTTTGGAAACACATTGGAAGGATATTCATCCCAAACAGAGTCACCATCCTCTTTAAAAGGCTGACCTACATGGTAAAATTCCTTTAAATCTGGTACGTTGAAACCCTTTGCTGTTTCCTTCCCCTTGCCCACATAACCACGCTGCCCAAATATACCTGGAATTTCATACGCTTTCTTTTTCTCATCAGTTGACTTAAAGAACGTCTCAACGTGCTGATATAGAGCTTCTGTAAATGGTTCAGACAAACCATGGCCCTTAATCGCCACAAAACCAATGGTATTAAATGCATTGCCTAAATGCTGCACAAAATTGGCCTTTCGAGCGGGATCAGTTGACCTAAAATCAGCTAAATCTAAGGATGGGATTTCGTCTAAAAGCATATTATTTTTTTAATTTATCAAATTGTTGGGACACAAAATCCCAATTTACTACGTTCCAAAATGCAGTGATATAGTCGGCACGCTTATTTTGATATTTCAAGTAATAAGCATGTTCCCATACGTCTAAAGCCAAAATAGGGCTTCCTTTCACATCGGCAATATCCATCAATGGGTTGTCTTGGTTGGCCGTCGACGAAATAACTAATTTTCCATTACTCCATAATAACCAGGCCCAGCCTGACCCAAAGCGAGTGGTAGCCGCTTTATTAAACTCAACTTTCATATTTTCAAGACTACCAAAATCCTTATTGATTTGTCCTAATAAAGAAGCACTAGCTTGCAATCCTTTTGTAGGGCTCAATAATTGCCAGAAAAAACTATGATTCCAGTGTCCTCCCCCATTGTTTCTGATTACAGCAGGTTGCTTACTGATCTGGCCCAACAATTCTTCCAAAGAAAAAGAAGCAGCAGGCGAACCTAAAACCGCCTTATTTAAATTGTCCACATAGGCTTTGTGATGGCGATCATGATGAATTTCCATCGTCATTCGATCTATATGAGGTTCTAAAGCCTCAAAAGAATAAGGAAGCGATGGCAATAGAAATGGGGAATTTTCAATAAAAACCCCTTGAACATCTTTCATTTTGAAACTTGAAAGTAAAAAACCACCTCCTAAAAAAGCGAGTGAACTTTGCAAAAATTTGATACGTTTCATTTTATTTGTTTTATACTATTCGTAAACAATACGGCCTACTATGCTTCTGCCTAAGGTAATTTCATCTGTATATTCGAGGTCTCCACCGATCGGAATGCCACGCGCGATCGTCGATATTTTAATGGAAAAATCTACTAATTTTTTTGTTACATAAAACGCGGTGGTATCCCCTTCCATCGTTGGGCTTAAACCTAAAATTACTTCTTTAACATCTCCTAAAGCTACTCGAGCCACCAATGACTCTATCGTCAAATCCGACGGAGAAATGCCGGATAAAGGGGAAATAATACCGCCGAGGACATGATAAAGTCCTGTGTATTGCCCTGTATTTTCTATGGCTAAAACATCTCTTAAATCTTCCACCACCATCAAAATAGATTCATCGCGCTTATTGCTGGCACAAATCCCACACAGGTCACCGTCCGAAATCATGTGGCATTTAGGGCAGTAACATGTTTCAGTACGCAATTGGACTACCGCATGAGCCAACTGCAATGATTGTGATTCAGGACGCTTTAACAAGTGTAAAGCTAATCGCAAAGCCGATTTTTTACCTATCCCTGGTAATTTAGAAATTTCCTCTACAGCCTGTTCAATGATTCGCGAAGGATAGGTATGCATCATATTAGTTTTGAAAAGATTCAATTTCTGCGGATATGCCTCTGCGGCAAATCTCATTTCTCATAGATACTAATTCGTCAAATTCACCTGATTTTACGCCACATTTACCTTTGAAATGAATCATCAAGGTGCACTGTTCCGCTTGTTCGGCCGAGTGATCACAAACTTCAATCAACGTCAAAATAACATATTCAAAGGAATTAACCTCATCATTATACACGACCAATTGATGTGCGGGCACCACTTCCTCCTCCACTTGAACCGAAATTTCTTCCTGCCATTTCTCTTGGTTGCCAAAAGAAAAATGAAATTGAGAAACGTTATCTACGGAGAATTCCATATTTTTGATTCAATTAATTAGCCCTATTACAAATTTAAAAAAAAATCCTTTTAATCACCTATGTCTGTCCAATTAGCCGGTGGAATTCTAGCCATCTATTTTGCGTTACTTTTGGTCATCTCGTATTATACGTCAAAAGGTGCCGACACAAATGCATTTTTTACGGCCAATAGGCAATCCCCGTGGTGGTTAGTTGCCTTTGGGATGATAGGCACTTCCATCTCAGGATTAACTTTTATTTCTGTTCCAGGGGCCGTTGGCAAAACTTCATTCACCTATTTCCAATTAATCTTAGGGCATTCTTTAGGCTATTTAACCATTGCGCTAGTTCTAATGCCGCTATATTATCGAATGAATCTGATCTCGATTTATGGCTACTTAGAAAAAAGATTTGGTTTTTGGTCCTATAAAACAGGCTCGGCGTTCTTTTTATTATCTAGGACGATCGGCTCTGCGGCTCGATTATACTTAGCTGTCAATGTGCTCCAAATAGCTATATTTGCGCCCATTGGCGTTCCATTTGTCGTCACCGTTTTTATTTCCATCGCACTTATTTGGTT
>CAMARL010000118.1 GCA_945860325.1 Spirosoma fluviale
ATTCGCTAAATCATAAGGAACCTGTAACCAAGTTCTTGGAAGGCGATATTGCAAATTGAAAATATCAAATTTTGTTATGCGTTCCACCGACTTTTTATTCTCTTCGTAGTATTTCATGACCTTATCATTTCCATGAACACCTTCGGTGACAACTTTAGAAAAATGCTTTTCCATGAGTTGCTGTAATCCGTCCGCATAATATTCACGCACATGCCATGGGTTACGTGTCAACGAGAACTTCTTATTAACCGTAGTCAAATACAATTTCCCCCCAGGTTTTAACACTCGGGCCGCTTCGGCCAGAAAAAATGAATCCGGTTCAATATGCTCAATCACTTGAAACGTGATCACAAAATCAAAATGATTATCAGGCAAATCCTGAAGGGGTGGCAAAAACATGTCAATAAAAGTGAAATCAGGGTATTTTTGACCTAACGATTCCATTAATTCTGTATTCTTATCTACCCCCGTATAACCTGAAACTTTATCCGCTAAAACCCCTACTCCCCTACCTGTACCACAACCGATTTCCAATACGTTGCCACTGATTAAATGACTAACATGTTGATATGGAAATAAAAGTCGCTGGTGAACGGGATTATCTGAAGCAATTTCAGATGAGGCTATTTCAGTAGTTTTGTACATATTCAATTAATTGAAGCGTAAAGTTAAGGATAATAAAAAAGATTTTAAGCGATATTTCATAATTTGCCGTATGCAATTACAAATTGAAAATGTAAACCAAAATAACTTGTTGCCCTGCGATGGTCTGGTCAATTATCATCCCTTTACATTCTCGACAGAGGAAATAAAGGCATACTTCTCCTATTTATCTACTGAAATACCATGGCAGCAAGATGTGGTTAAGCTATTTGGCAAGACCTATATCACAGATCGGAAGGTGGCTTGGTATGCGGAAAAATCATTCATATATCGCTATTCGGGCCAATCGAAGATCGCTTTGCCTTTTTCACCTACCTTGTTAGACATTAAATCACGCGTGGAAAAGCTCACCGGATCTGAATACAATGCATGTCTTTTGAATTATTACCACAATGGATCTGAGGGAATGGGTTGGCACAGTGACAACGAAAAAAGTATTAGCCCCAATAGCAGCATCGCCTCGGTTAGCTTGGGAGTCACAAGAAAATTCCAATTTAAGCATAAAACCCAAGGGCTTAAATTGGACCTAATTCTTGACTCAGGAAGCGTATTAGATATGCGGGGGGAGACACAAGAATTTTGGCTGCATGCCTTACCCAAAAGCAAAAAAGTCGTAGGAACTAGAATCAATTTGACCTTTAGAAAAATGGCTGATTCTTGTGAAATTGGACAAGCATAAAGAATTATAAAAAATATTGCCGACCTTTGTCGGAAATTTCAGCAAACGACGTGTCAGAAGAAAACGAATCAAGACCCCCATTTAAAAGACCATTTAGGCATTTTACGACCCCTCAAACAGATAACAAAGAAATTGTATTTGGAATACAATCGGTGTTAGAAACCTTGAGATCTGGGAAAGAAATAGACCGATTATTAGTCCAAAGAGAATTGGGAAATACTGAAATATTAGATTTGGCTAAGGAAAAAGGTGTCCAAGTTCAAAAAGTTCCTTTGGAAAAGTTAAATCGAATTACAAGAAAAAATCACCAAGGAGCGATTGCATTTGTTTCGGCCATACATTATGCCAAATTGGAAAATGTCATAGCAACCACCTTTGAAAAAGGTCAAGTACCTTTAGTGTTAATTTTAGACCGAATTACGGACGTTCGTAATTTTGGAGCGATCGCTAGAACGGCAGAATGCGCAGGTGTGCATGCGATTGTCATTCCAGCGCGTGGAGCGGCACAGATCAATGCAGATGCCATGAAAACGTCATCAGGCGCCTTAAATTTTATTCCTGTGTGTAAAGAGGAAAACCTGATTCAAACGGTTGACTTCCTACAAAATTCCGGATTGAAAGTTATCTCTTGTACAGAAAAAACAAAAACATCGATCTATACTTGTGACTTTACGGTTCCATTAGCCGTTATATTAGGATCAGAGGAAGATGGAATTTCAGATGAATTAATTCGTAAATCGGATGAATTAGCTGCCATTCCTCAAAGTGGCCAAGTAGGAAGTTTAAATGTATCTGTTGCCACGGGAGTTGTTATTTTTGAAGCAACACGCCAGCGAGTTTAATCTTTTAAATTAATCTTTAGTTTAAATACGATTGATCAGATTAGCTGAAGCCTGCGCGGTGGGCAATAAAGTCACGTCTGATAAATTGACATGTGCGGGCGCCATCACCATATACCTTAAAACTTCAGCGACATCTTTGGCCACAAGCGGCTCGAAACCCTTATAAACCGCATCCGCTTTGTCCGCATCACCTTTGAATCTCACCGCGGAAAACTCCGTATTAACCGCTCCAGGAGCTAAATTAGAAACTTTGATACCAAAAGGATTTAGATCAATGCGCATGCCTTGGGATAAAACCTCAACAGCTGCCTTAGAGGCACAATAAACAGCGCCATTGGCATAAATTTGTTTACCTGCAATCGATGAAATATTGATAATATGGCCGCATTTACGGGCAATCATAAAAGGAATGACAGATTTAGACACATATAATAAGCCATTGACATTTCCATGCATCATCGCATCCCAATCGGCGACGTCACCATCTTGGATGGGTGAAAGTCCATGCGCATTACCCGCATTATTAATTAAAACATCTATATTTTTCCATTCATTAGATAAAGAAGCGAAAGAAGATTGTACTTGGCCTAAATCTCGAACATCAAAGATCAAAATAGTGGAATCAACCGAAATTTCTTTTTGCAAAGACTCTAGACGATCTTTTCTTCTCCCACATAAAATTAATTTATATCCATTTTCAGCTAAAATTATAGCTGTTTCACGTCCAATTCCTGAACTAGCACCCGTAATACACGCAATTTTTTCCATAACAAAATATTTTAACGAAGGTAATGTCTAAATTTGTAAAATAATATTAATTCCATGAATTACCTGATTGTTGGCCTAGGAAACATAGGCCCAGAATATCTTTTTACACGGCATAACATAGGGTTTATGGCGGTCGATTATTTGGCCAGACAAAAGGATATTAAATTTTCAACGGACCGTCTCGGTTCCATCACGTCTTATAAACTCAAAGGAAAGACCATTTATTTATTAAAGCCGAATACGTATATGAATCTAAGTGGGAAATCGGTTCTCTACTGGAGCCAACAATTAAAAATAGAAATTGATCGATTATTAATTGTTCTAGATGACATCGCTTTGCCTTTTGAAACCATTCGACTTAAACCCAAAGGATCTAATGGAGGACATAATGGTTTAAAAAGTATAGAAGCCACCTTAACTTCGACTGAATACGGAAGATTACGCATGGGTGTTGGTAGTGATTTCCCCAAAGGAAGACAGGCAGATTACGTGTTAGGCAACTTCGAAACCAAGGAATTAGATCAAATTTCATTCGTCTTAGACCGCAGCTCTGAAATAATCGAGAGTTTTTGCTTGGAAGGAATCCAACAAACAATGAATAAATTTAACCAATAGTTGCACTATTTAAAGAATTATTGATTTATTTTAATATTTTAATATTAGAATTATTCAAAACTTTAAATAATTTTAACAGAATTAAATTTGGCTAATTATAAATACACTTTAATAATATACTGAATTTGGTGTAATTTTTAGAATATACATATTTACTTATCTAAAAATTGTCTAAAATAAAGTTTTGTAATATTAAAAAAATGCAATAAATTTGTATTGTTGATTTAGTAAATAAATATAACAAAACAAATGAACAGTAAAATAACAGTGATTAGCGTCCTACTAGGTTTAGGATTCATCAACCCAACAGTACAAGCAAGCGGTTTGACAGGAAAAGGAGCAAATGCCATCATGTCATCAAAGAGAGAAACTCTTTCAGAAGTAATTCAAACATTAATATTAAAAGAAAATTCAGGAACTAAGACATCGTCAGCAAGCCTAACCATTTCAATATTAGAGGATTATCAAAAAAATAATCAAAATTACCTTAAAATTAGCAAAGAAGATAAAACCATCTTTAACGAAACGATTAAAACTATTATTTCTCAAGGAGATAATATTTCAGACGTCAGCACGTTAACATGGATAAAAGAAATAAGTAATTCAGCCAAAGCAATTAATGTTGTTTGGGCTGTTGTAGAAGAGGAAAAAAGTATCGAAACATCAGCAAATAATTTGCCAGAGACTCAGATTGATACCATTGTCGTATTCTAATTTAGATTGTAAGTAGTTTTCATAGTTAAATAGGTTTAGAGGTATTTAGAAAAGGTGTTGTTTTTAACGACACCTTTTTATTTTTTTTGCACTAAACTTATATTTTGTCGATAAAATAGCTATATTCGTATAAATTTTCATAGTTAAATAGGTTTAGAGGTTACATAAATAAGGCCAGAAGTTTCTTCTGGCCTTATTTTTATTTTTAAAATGACGTAAAAATCAATTTACCGTCGCTCCATTCCATATCTTTTTATCCGGCTGCACAAACGAAAGTGATCCGTCCGCATCCTCAGCCATCAAAATCATTCCTTCGCTTTCCAAACCCATCATTTTACGGGGAGCTAAGTTGGCCAAGAAACTAACCTGCTTTCCAATGACCTCTTCAGGTTTAAAATATTCCGCTATTCCGCTAAGAATGGTGCGCTCTTTGATCCCATCATTCACGGTCAACTTCAATAGCTTTTTACTCTTCTCCATTTTTTCAGCGGCAATAATTTCACCGATCCGAATATCCATTTTGGCAAAGTCGTCAAATTCAATGGTCTCCTTAACCAGCGGAACAGTTTTAGAAGCTAATTCCATAAGATTTTTAGTTTTATTTAATTTTTCAATTTGAACTTGGATCACATCATCCTCTATTTTATCAAATAACAAACCTGGATTTTTCAGGGCACGTCCTGCCGGAATAATTTCAAAGTCACCTATGTGGGTCCAAGAATAATCAGTCATCCCAAGGGCTTCCCTCAATGTATTAGCGGTAAAAGGAATAAACGGCTCTAGGGCAATCGCTGACTGTGCGACCAATTGGACCGCAAAATTCAAAATAGAACCCGCTTTTTCTCGATCCTCCTTAATCACCTTCCAAGGTTCTGCCTCAGCCAAGTATTTATTCCCTAGCCTTGCAATTTCCATGGCGATCACCAAAGCATCCCTAAACTTAAATGCGGCTAAAGCAGCATCTAATTTGGCAGGAATGTCCTGTAAGGCAATCTTTAAATCTGTTTCCAAACTTGATTCTGTACACTTAATAGGTACTTGCGAGTCGAAATTCTTATCAATCAACACAAAAGCCCTGTTCACAAAATTTCCTAAGATGGCTACTAATTCCGAATTATTTTTGGTCTGAAAATCAGCCCAAGTAAAGTCTGAATCTTTAGTTTCGGGACTTAAAGAAGTCAATGTATAGCGCAAAACATCCTGTTTTCCTGGAAAGTCCTGCAAATATTCATGCAACCAAACAGCCCAATTTCGAGAGGTCGAAATTTTATCTCCCTCCAAATTCATGAACTCATTGGCAGGTACTTGGTCCGCCAACTGGAATTCTCCGTGTGCCATGCACATAGCAGGAAAAATCAAACAATGGAAAACGATATTGTCTTTGCCAATGAAATGAACAATTTGACTATCCTTAGCCTTCCAATATTTCTCCCAGTCAGGTGTCAACTGAGTAGTCATCGACATATAACCAATAGGAGCATCAAACCAAACGTATAACACCTTCCCTTCCGTATCAGGCAAAGGAATAGGCACACCCCAATTCAAATCTCGGGTCATCGCACGCGGCTTGAGGCCTTCCTGCAACCATGATTTCACTTGGCCCAGCACATTTGGCTTCCATTCAGGATGCGAATCAACGTATTTTGTTAACTCTCCCTGCCACTGATCTAAGGGCAAAAACCAGTTCTTCGTAGGTTTTAATACGGGCGAAGCGCCGCTCAACATCGATTTAGGATTCAATAGCTCATTAGGAGACAAAGTAGTCCCACATTTTTCACATTGATCCCCATAAGCTCCTGCTTGCTTACAAGAAGGACAATCCCCCGTAATATAGCGGTCTGCTAAAAACTGATTCGCCGACTCATCAAAATATTGCATCGTCGTCTCCTCCACAAATTTCCCCTCCTCATAAAGCTTTAAAAAGAAATCTTGAGAAAACTGGTGATGTACTGGATCCGAAGTCCTCCCATAAAAATC
>CAMARL010000119.1 GCA_945860325.1 Spirosoma fluviale
GGCTTTTTATCCTCATTGCTTGCCGTTTATCCAAAAATCAGTTTTTAGGCAAACCAAAATTCGTAACATTGCAGAAATATATTGAAAGAGATGAATATAAATAAGATTGCCCTATTGTCTTTCCTTTTAGGCATTGTTTCCTTTGTGGGTGAAGGTCAAACGGCGATTCAGGGAAATGCTAAAATAACCAAACTTACTTTGACGCAAGCGGTGGAGACGGCTTTGCAGCATAATCTGAATGTGAGGTCCTATGAGGTTAATTTACAAAATGCGGAGTTGTCGTACCAACAAGCGAAATATAATCAACTGCCTTCTATCAATGGAAATATGAATCAGGCTGCGAGTTTTGGTCGGTCGATTAATCCCTACACGAATGGGTACGATTCGCGAAACATCAATTATTACAATGTCGGCTTGAATGCCAACGTGTTGTTGTTTAATGGGGGCCAATTAAAAAACAGTATTTCACAAAGTGATTTTAATTTAAAGGCGACGCGGGAGGATTTAGTGTCCATTCGGGAAAATATTTCTTTGCAGGTGGCCTTGTCATATTTGTCTATTTTAAATGCGGAAGATCAATTAAGCATTGCCAAAACTCAAACGGAGATTACGAATTTGCAGATCGAGCGAACGGAGAAATTGGTGCGTGCGGGATCTTTAGCAAATTCGAGCTTATTGGATTTGAAGGCGCAGTTGGCCAACGAGGAATCCAATCTTGTCACGTTTCAAAGTAATTTGGACATCAATAAATTAACGCTATTGCAGTTGTTAAATGATTCAAGTATTCAGCTATTTGAGCTGGAGCGTATTCAGGTTCCGGTGCCAAGTTCTAAGGCTTATGATGTAAGCATTGCTGATATTTATACGAAAGCGTTGTCAGCCCAACCGCTAATTCGGGCGGCGGATTTCCGTGTACAGGGTGCGGCAAAAAGCATTGAAGTCGCTAAGGCCTTTCGCTTACCAAGCATTTCCTTGAATGGGAGTTGGTCTGCCAATCAATCCAACGCCTTAAAATCGATAGAGGTTTTAGGACCTCAAACGGTTAATTTAGGTAACGTGAATGTAGGTGGACAAAATTATCCGATTACAACGACCCAAATGAAGTTTGGGGAGGGCACGACTGTCGGCTACTTTGATCAGTTGAATAATACGCAAAACAAGGTAATCTCGTTGAATTTAAACATTCCTATTTTTGCCAAGAATTTCAATAAGACTCGGGTTTCGCAGGCTAATTTACAGCGGATGAATTTAGAAATAGAAGCTGAGCGCGCGCGATTAACGTTGCGTCAAAATATAGAGCAGGCATATGTTAATATGTTGAATGCGGCGAAAAGATATGAGGCGGGAAACGTACAAGTATTTGCATTAGAAGAATCTTTTAGGGCTTCTGAAAGTCGCTTTAATGCGGGTACGATTGATTTTGTCAGTTATAATTTACAAAAAACAAATTTGGATAAGGCTAAATTGAGTTTAGTTCAGGCCAAATATGACTATGTATTTAGGACTAAGATTTTGGATTTTTACCAAGGGAAGAGTTTGACTTTTTAGGTAATAGGTATTAGGTAACAGGTATTAAGTAACAGGTAATAGGTATTAAGTAACAGGTAATAAGGGTTAGGTAATAGGTATTAAGTAAAATAGTATAAATTAAAATGGTAGGTAGGCGCGAAGCGACTTTCTATTAATCAAAAATTATGGCAACAAAGAATAATAAAAAAACGTGGATTATTATCGCAGTGGCGGTCGTATTAATTTTGGGAGGCTTATGGTTGGCCAAGAAGATGGAGTGGATAGGAAAGGTGGAGCCTACGGAGGTGGAGTTGACGAAGGCGGCTAAAGCAACGATCATCGAGAAGGTATCGGCTTCGGGTAAGATTCAGCCGGAGGTGGAAGTTAAGGTTTCACCTGATGTATCGGGGGAGATTGTGTCATTGAAAGTTGCCGAAGGCGATTCTGTGGTGATAGGCCAAGAAATTTTGAAAATACGTCCGGATAACTATGTAAGTTTATTGGCTCGAGCGGAGGCGCAGGTAAATGCGATGAAGGCGAGTACGGAACAAAGTAAAGCGGTTTTAGCTCAAAGCGAAGCGAGATTAAGTAAGTCAAAAATTGATTTTGACCGAAATGTAAAATTGCATAATGACAAAGTAATTTCGGACGCGGATTTCGATCAGTTCCAGTCGGCATATTTAGTAGCCAAGCAAGATTTAGAGGCGGCAAAGGCGAATGTGAAAGCGGCTACTTTTAATGTAAAGAGTTCGGAGGCGGCTTTAAAAGAGGCGCGGACTAATTTAACAAAGACGACGATTTATGCTCCACAGAGTGGAATCATTTCTAAGTTGAACGTGGAATTAGGAGAGCGTGTCGTGGGAACGTCACAGATGGCGGGAACGGAGATGTTGCGGATCGCGAATTTAAACAATATGGAAGTTCGGGTTAATGTGAACGAGAATGATATTACGCGGGTGAGTTTGGGGGATACGGTGATGATCGATGTGGATGCATTTTCGTCTTCGGAGCGCAAGTTTAAGGGTTTGGTGTATGAGATAGCGAGTTCGGCTAATTCATCGGGTGCGGCATCTATGTCTACGGATGCGGTGACGGAGTTTGAGGTGAAGATTCGTATTTTACGTAGTTCGTACAGCGATTTAATTAAGGGGAAATTATCATATCCGTTGAAACCTGGGATGACGGCATCGGTTGAGATTTTGACGAATCGAAAAGATCAAATCTTAACCGTTCCATTGTCGGCGGTTACGACAAGGGAGATAGGTGCGAAAAAAGAAGAGGTAAAAGATGAGGCCATGGCAAAAGGTGGTGCGCCTGTTGTTACGCAGGAGGATGCCAATACGGCTAAGCGCAGGAAGGAAAATACGAAAGAGGTTGTATTTGTGATGGATAAGGGCGAGGTGAAGCAAATTCAGGTGAAGACAGGAATATCGGATTTTGACAACATTGAAATTGTTTCTGGCTTGAGTGAGGGCCAAGAAATCATTTCTGGTCCGTATGCAACGGTTGCTAAGAAGTTGAAGGAAGGTGACAAAGTGAAAAAAAAGGAAATAAAGTCGGCGGATCGTAGCGCAGACAAGAAATAAATTGAAAAAAACGGGGGGCTATCTTGCATTTAACGAATTAGCCCCCTATTTTTGCATTCCCATTTAGGACAAACTCCTTCTTAGCTCAGTTGGTTAGAGCACATGACTGTTAATCATGGGGTCCCTGGTTCGAGCCCAGGAGAGGGAGCAAACAGGAAAGTCATCAGAAATGGTGACTTTTTTCGTTTAAAATCAACCCCTATTTCCCTTATTCATCGATTTTTGTGGTTCAAGCACAGAAGAGGGTTTGGTGTTTTTTCGACATTTTTAGTTGGGGATTATACCTTTGGTTTTCTATTTGTGCCAAGAATGTGCCAAGAGTTGGTTTTAATCAACGTGATTTCAACTTTTTAAAAGTGAGAAATCATCCTGTAAATTGGAGGAAGTTTATGACCTCTTCCAATGATGAAAAATATCAGTAAATTGATAATCTGTTATCGCGACATCTTGGTGTTAAAGTATTAGACTATCTTCATCAAATGATAGAACTCAAATACGAACTCGACATGTTTCCGCTGGTAAAGAACCGGAGTGTGGTTAATATATATCTGTAAATCGTCAGCAAAAAGTGGACCGATAGAGGTTATTTCTTAGGGAGTGTTTCCAAACAATTATTAAATAACAAAATGTATATAAAAACAGCCAAAGATTGCACAGAAAAAAAAGAAATTATACATTCACAAAAACACGAAACACTCCTTAAGGAAAAGTCCACTTTAGTTTGACGACGTACAATTGCCACCTATACTGATGGCTTCTTTGGCTTTCCAATGGCCAGATAAATTAGCACGATGTGTACTGTTATTTTGCTGAGCTTGTACAGAAAGATACATTACACTTGTTAGCAAAATAATGAAGGAGGCCAAAATGGCTCTTTTATTTTTCATCTTTTTTGAAAGGTTTTTCGCTGTATAAACTAACCATTTCTTAGTGCATTAATGAGCGCGGTCTCCGTTTTTTTGACAGCAACGAAATTGGGTCCAATAAAATCTTCATATTTAAAATTGTAATTTCTGAATTCTATATTCTTTGGAAAAACTTTGCCAACGATATATCCATTCGCTTCAAAAAATGTATAATAATCAATCAGTAATTTCTTAGTTGAAATATTAATGTATCCATATTCAAATTGGACTAGCTTGACAATACCACCTTTAATTGCATTTTCAAATCCGAGCAATGCATCGTATTCTGCTCCTTCAATATCGAGCTTCAAAAAATCAATCGAAACAATATTATGGTCTTTCATAAAATCATCCCCTCGAACAAGCCCAATTGTTTGTTTGTGATTCGAACTATTTGCTATCCCTTCAATATCGTATATGGAAGAATGTTCATTGGAATCGAATAAATTTATTTCCAATTCACAGTTCTCTTTGAATAGCCCTTTTTTAATGGGTACAATATTCTGCAAATCTTTAATGTTGGTTATAAATTGCTTAAATGTAGCTTCTACAGGTTCAAAAGCATATATTTTGCAATCGGGCATTATTTTATTTGCTATGATTGAATAATCCCCAACATTTGCACCCCCATCGATTATGACGGAGGGATTCATTTTAGCAATTTTATTTAAAATGGTTACCTCTCCATTACTATAAATATCATGGTTCCTATTTTCATATATTCTGTTTAAAGATCGACCAAATCCAGCAAGTGCTTTAAAAAAGGAATTGTGGGTGTTTCTTTTGAAAATCCTTTTTAATGTGGACATATTTGGAGTTTTTTATAGATATCAGTGCACGAAAGTAGATAACTTTTTCAACAGTAGGCCACTTCTTGTAAATAATCAAGGTGTCAGCATCCGACTAGAGGGGGGAACAAGTTTAGTAAACATATCAATTACGACCTGTTTTTAAACAATGAAAACGGCTGCAACATTTCACCTATTAAGGGAGCAAACAGGAAAGCCGATCAGTAATGATCGGCTTTTTCGTTGTATTTCTATTTGATTGAAGGTTTAAAAATTCATAGTATATTTGATTATGCTAAAATTAGATAGGACATATAGCACTTCTGGAAACCTTTTTGAAATGAAGGAAGAGGTTATACCTTATTTAGGAATGAGAAAGGAAGAAATTGCTAAGGTTTTTGCCTATTTAAATAGTGTTTCTTTTAATTATACTTTAGGGCATCCTCCTAAAATGGACAAATCAATTTTTTCAATGCGCAAAAATTAGCTATGGGGAATATTTTTAATCCAGATTTTCAAGAATTTTTATTGGCTCTGAATAAAAATGAAGTCAATTATGTTCTAGTTGGAGGATATTCAGTTATCTATCATGGATTCCCTAGAACGACAGGGGATTTAGATATATTTGTAGAAGTTTCAACAATTAATTACGCAAAATTGGTCCAGGCATTTGAACAATTTCAAATGCCACTTTTTGACATGTCCGAAGACTCCTTTCTACATCAATCCCAAATTAATGTGTACACATTTGGAAGACCTCCAGTGTGTATTGAAATTTTGAAAGAAATCTCTGGTTTTACTTTTGATGAAATTTATAACAATGCGCTGAATACCGTTTTTGAAGAAATTCCAATGAAAGTTATTCATATAAATGATCTCAGAAGGAATAAAAAAATTAGCGGTAGAGCAAAAGACTTAAATGATTTGGAAAATCTTTCCAAAATATAAAGACTGTTTTGAAGGAATTGGTTGCAACATTCCACCTATTAAGGGAGCAACTTGAAAAAAGAGGTCATTTCGACCTCTTTTTTTGTTTAAAAACCATCACAACTTTCTGTAATGGGAAATTTTTGTGGTTGCATCTATTTTACCTGATTTGATTTCTCATTCATCACATCAGTAGAATTAAAGACATCGATAAGCAAATTAATATTTGGTAAAAATTGGAAGTTTAAAATAAACTATTATATTGGGACACAATTATTTCTTAAATCATAAATAATTATGTCAAACAACAGAGGTGTTGCCTACATTAAACCTGGGGTAGTTCAGGTGCAAAATATTGACTTTCCAAAATTGGAACTTGGAAAAAGAAAGTGCAATCATGGTGTAATTTTAAAAGTAATCTCTACCAACATTTGTGGAAGTGACCAACACATGGTACGTGGCAGAACCACGGCACCCGAAGGCCTGGTACTTGGCCATGAAATTACCGGCCAGGT
>CAMARL010000120.1 GCA_945860325.1 Spirosoma fluviale
CTAAAAAATAAAGAAATAGGCGTGCCTTCCAATTTAAATGCTTTCCGCATTTGATTCTCTAAATACCTTTCATAACTCTCCTTGATATATTGAGGTAAATTACAGAAGAAAATAAAAGTAGGGTAAGGGGTTGATACCTGCGTGCAATATTTAATCTTTATATATTTCCCTTTCCATGCAGGAGGAGGATAATTCTGAATGACTTCTAACATCACGTCATTCAATTTGGAAGTCGACACTTTTTGTGATCTATTCTCAAATACTTCAAGCATTTTTTCAACGACTTGGAAAATTCGTTTCTTTTCCAAGACAGAAGTAAATATAACAGGCATGTAGTTTAAAGGGGCTAAGCGCTCTTTCAAGGCATTCTCGAGCTTGATAGACGTATTGGTATCCTTAGCAACTAAATCCCACTTATTAATCATTAATACAATTCCTTTTTTGGCTTTATCGGCCATACTAATGATGTTCATATCTTGAGCCTCTAAACCCGTGTTATGGTCTATAGTCGTTGCGTCAATCAATATAATAGCTATATCGCATTCTTCTAAAGCCTTAATGGACCTAAGAACAGAGTAATACTCTATGTTATCGTCTACCCGAGCTTTCCGCCGTATTCCAGCGGTATCTGTTATTATGAAATCTTTGCCATACAGCGTATAGTGATTTTGGATCGCATCCCGAGTAGTACCCGCCAAATCAGTCACAATCGAACGATCTTTGCCTAATAAAGCATTTAAAAACGAAGATTTACCTACATTGGGTCTTCCTAAAATAGCTACTCTTGGCACACCTGCTTCAGGATTCTCTTCGCCCTCTTCTTCAAAATGAGAAATCATGACGTCCAACATATCTCCAGTCCCACTACCACTTTCAGCAGCTATAGGGAAAGGATCACCTAATCCTAACTCATAAAATTCTGCGGCAGCATAGGCCTTTTCATGTGTATCCGCCTTATTTGCGATTAAAATGACAGGTTTTTTAGATTTTCTTAAAACTTTTGCAAAGTCCTTATCCAAATCTGTTAATCCTGTTTGGCAATCCACCACAAACAATAAAACGTTGGATTCTTCGATGGCCATTTCAACTTGCTCGCGGATGGCGCCTTCAAAAATATCCTCAGATCCATGCACATATCCACCCGTGTCAATAACAGTAAAAAACTTACCCGTCCACTGGCCATATCCATAATGACGATCTCGAGTAACACCCGACATATTATCCATGATGGCCTTTCTTTGCTCAATCAAACGATTAAAAAGCGTTGATTTACCAACATTTGGACGACCCACAATTGCAATTATATTTGACATTTTATTAATTAATTAATCGAGTGCATACCCGAATGAACGCAATTTGTCTGCCTTTCCCCGCCAATCTGGCTCAACTTTAACAAATTGCTCTAAAAATACATGTTTACCAAAAAACTTCTCCAACTCCGCTCGAGCTTGAATACCCACTTTTTTAATACTCTCCCCCTTATGGCCAATTAAAATAGCACGCTGTGACACGCGCTCCACATAAATTTCTGAAGCGATACGAATAATAGTTTCCTCCTCCTTAAAAGAAGTAACTACCACCTCGCACGAATATGGAATCTCTTTTTTATAATTTAAAAAAATCTTCTCCCGAATAATTTCTGAAGCAAAAAACCGCTCCGGCTTATCTGTCAATTCATCTTTATCAAAAAATGGAGGATGAACAGGTAACTTCTCAACGATATGTGTAAATATTTGATCTAAATGAACACCTTCTAAAGCTGAAATAGGCAAAATAACCTTTCCAGGAAAAATTTCCTTCCAATAATCCAGGCAAACCTGAAGTTTTTCAGAATCAACCAAGTCAATTTTATTAATCAAAACTAAAATAGGAGTTTCCGTGTGATCTTTCCAATTAGTCAAAAAATCTAAATCCTCATACGTATCAAAAACATCCGTTACATATAAAACAACATCAGCATCTTCTAAAGAACTTCTAACAAATGCCATCATCGACTTATGCAACTCATATTTAGGCATTAAAACACCAGGAGTATCGGAATACACAATTTGATATTCATCGTCCCCCAACACACCATTTAGCATGCCTAAAATCCTGTGTCGCGTAGTTTGGGCTTTTGAGCTAACGATAGACAAACGCTCGCCAACCAAAGCATTCATCAAAGTGCTTTTGCCAACATTGGGTTTGCCAATAATACTAATAAAACCTGCTTTATGCTGCTGGGCCATATTTTTTTGTACTGCCCAAAAAAGGGTGGGATTGTAAATTTTAACAAAGATACTTGTTTTTATGCGAAAAACACTGCACCTTTGCACTCCAATTATATCGCGGGGTGGAGCAGTTGGTAGCTCGTTGGGCTCATAACCCAAAGGTCGTCAGTTCGAGTCTGGCCCCCGCTACATTGAAAAAGGTCTTCATCGAAGACCTTTTTTTATGACCAAATTTTCAAAATCAACTACCGATTAATAAATAATTTACCTTTAAATAATTCATTTGGCATTTCTGATTTACAATTTCTTAGGTTTAGGCGATTTAAATAAATTATAAAACCAAAAATGAGAACAGAGATAAAATTGCCTGGCATCGCAAATTGTCCAATTAAAGATATCGTTTATATAGAGGGAAAGGGGAATTATAGTTTGGTCTATTTGTCTACTAAAAAAGAAGTTTATATAGCTAAAACGTTAAAAAAATTTGAATCGCATTTCAGAATGCATAAATTCATTCGAATTCATAAATCCTATTTGGTCAATCAAGAAAATATTCCTTCCATTGGCGCATCCAATTTCACTCATATTGCTACATCACTAGGAAACAGATTACCTGTATCACGACGAAAATTAGCCTACGTTAGGCAAAAATTATCATAAAAAAAGGGCCAAAAAGCCCTTTTTTTATTCTATCTTTTTATTAAGATTACTTACCGCTGGGAGCAGAAAGTAAGTTAAAGAATTGATCCAATTTAGGAGTCACGATAATTTCAGTACGACGATTTAATTTACGTCCTGTACGGCTAGAGTTTTCTGATTGAGGCTCAAATTCGCCACGACCACCTGCTGTCATACGCTCAGGATCTACTGAGAATTTAGTTTGCAATAAGCGAACAACTGAAGTAGCACGCTTTGCACTTAAATCCCAGTTATCTTTGATACAATCAGTTGAAATTGGCACAGCGTCTGTGTGACCTTCTACTAAGATATCTAAGTCCTTATGGTCATTAACTACTTTAGCTACTTTAGCCAAAACAGCTTCAGCCTTAGTATTTACAATAGCACTACCAGAAGCAAACATCAATTTATCGGAAATTGAGATATAAACAACTCCCTTTTTAACTTCAACAGTCACGTCATCATCGTTAATATCGGCCAATGAACGCTTTAAATTCATTACTAACGAAAGATTAATCGAATCTTTACGTTGCATCGATGAATTCAAATCTTTAATGTATTTACCTTGATCATTTAAGGCTTCCAAAGATTTACGAATACTTTCCGCACCCGATTTATTGATAACAGATAAATCAGATAAACGATCTAACAAATTAGTATTTGTTTTTTTCATGTAATCCAACTGCTCCTGAACGGATTTCAATTGATTGTTTTTTGCCTCAAGATCCATATCTCTTTTCTTGATTTCTCCCTGAAGACTAGCTGTCAAGGATTGGCAATCAACTAAATTTGCTTTAGCTTTAGATAAAGCCTGATCGCTACTCGTTTGTAATTCAGTCAAACGTGACTGTAAGTCGGCCATTTTCTTTTTACTAGAACAAGAAAAAAAGAAAGGCATTAACGCAAGTACCAAAAGTAATTTTTTCATGGTAAATTTTTAATTATGTAGTTTAGAATATTCTTGATTAATTAACAATAGTGCAAAAATATAAATCTATAACACAAAAACTATCCTTATTCTAAAAAATATTACAAAATAAGGCCATTTTTATTCATCGGTAATAATTCTTCAATGGGCCAAAATCACAATTTATGATTTAATCGCTCTAAAATTTTAACTGTATCTTCTTCTAATAATGAATTAATGGATTCCATTACTTCAAAAAAATGATCTAGTTTTTCTTTGCCAAGTCTTTCATACACGATTTCATTAAATAAAATAACTCCTTGGCGTGCTTGATCTCTCTTTTTCTTACCTAATTCCGTCAAGAAGATTTTCACGACTCGCTTATCTTTAAAATTTGCTTCGCGTCGAATCCATTTCTTGTCTTCGAGTGTTTTTAACATACGGGTCAAACTTCTAGACTCAAGACCTAAAGCAGGTGCAATTTTGGTTGCCGAGGTGCCATTTTTATCAATATGCAATAAAGCATATCCTATGGCCATCGTCATGTCAAATTGTGCAGCATAGGTATTATACATCCTGCTAATCGCATTCCAACCCGTTTTAATCTGAAAATCGACCGTATTCTCTGCTTTCATATAAAGTATGTTTAGCATACTAATTGTAAATTTGGGTCAAAAAAAAATAGGATGCAAGCATCCTATTTTACAATTAACTATTTTAAAGTTTATTGAATTCGATTCCCTTTCATCCTTTTGCTATTAACTTTCAAACCTGAAAAGGATGATTTCATTATTTCTAATCTAATTTTGGTTTTATTGTACAGCAAATATTTATTCCCATCATACATTAATCGACTAAATGTGGTGCTACCAGATTCGTCGACCAATTGATAAAAATATTCGCCTTTCTCGCCTAATATCGGGGCAAAGTGTAAACTTTTTGCCTCACCGGCACCTGACTCAAAAGAAATAAGTAGCTGATCCTGTGATTGTTTTACCAAAAGTCCTGGCGTTTGCTTCTCGAGTGTAATTCGATTGATGGATTTACCATTGACAATAAGGACTTTCCCGGATTTGACATTCGCCTCAGAAGCGTTTAATTCACGTTCAAGAAACAAGGGATTGTCATTATAAAATTGGATTTTCTCTAAAGGCAATTGGTTTTCCTTAATTAAATTCATCAACGATCCCGTCAATTGCGTCTTCTCAGAACAAGAACTTAAAGAAAGAACGACCAAAAACAAAAATCCAAGTGCTCTCATAGTTTATTGAACTCCCTCTGCCAATACTAAAACTTTGTTATTTAAAACTTCAACCACCCCACCCTCAATCTGAAAAGCTTGTTTATCTGCGACAAGTTCGCCCTTTTGTAAAGTACTAACAATCGCCGCGTGATCGTTTAATATTTGAAACGACCCATTTACGCCCGGAAGTGTAACGACAGAAGCTTCGCCAGCAAATACTTTACGATCAGGAGTTATGATTTCTAAATACATTTTTTTCTATTTTGATGCCTCAGCAAGTAATTTTTCTCCTTTAGCCACCGCATCGTCAACGGTACCTACTAAGTTGAATGCTGCTTCAGGTAAATAATCGTATTCTCCGTCAATGATCGCATTAAAACCTTTAATCGTATCATTGATATCCACTAAAACGCCTTTTAATCCTGTAAATTGTTCAGCCACAAAAAATGGTTGAGACAAGAAGCGTTGAACACGTCTTGCGCGAGATACAACTAACTTATCCTCCTCAGATAATTCATCTAAACCAAGAATCGCAATAATATCTTGTAGTTCTTTGTAACGCTGTAAAATCTCTTTAACTCGTTGAGCCGTATCATAATGAGAATCTCCTAAAACTTCTGCTGAAAGAATTCTGGAGGTAGAATCCAAAGGATCCACCGCTGGATAAATTCCTAACTCAGCAATTTTACGAGATAATACCGTTGTCGCATCTAAGTGAGCAAAAGTTGTCGCAGGAGCCGGATCCGTTAAATCATCTGCTGGTACATAAACTGCTTGTACAGAAGTAATTGAACCACGCTTTGTAGAAGTAATTCTTTCTTGCATCGCACCCATCTCGGTTGCCAATGTGGGTTGGTATCCTACCGCAGAAGGCATACGACCTAATAAAGCCGAAACCTCAGAACCTGCTTGTGTAAAACGGAAAATATTATCAATAAAAAATAAAATATCACGACCAGAACCTTCTCCATCTCCATCACGGAAATGCTCAGCCACTGTTAAACCAGACAAAGCTACACGTGCACGTGCTCCAGGAGGCTCATTCATTTG
>CAMARL010000121.1 GCA_945860325.1 Spirosoma fluviale
GTTAATTGATTCATTTAAGCAGAACCTACGTAGTTTATTTGGTGAACTAAATTTCATTTAGTTTTCTCTTTAAAGAATTATACATCTCCTTATGCTTAGTTGAATCATTGGCTTTCATTTTTTCCAAATTCAACTGTTTCCACTTTATAGAAGGATAAGCTTCAAAATTATAGGTTGACCAATCGGGAGTTACGTTCTTAAAAGCAAGTATAAATAATTTATCCTCTTCCGTTATTGACGCTTGCACTTTTTTAACCATGCTTTCTCGTATAAATTCATATTCGTCGATGGTAAACTGTTGATCCGACATACCTGTAAATTGATTAATCATGGCCAACCGCTGGTCTTGTAGATTTGGGAAAAGGATATCTTGAATGGAACGGTCAGAGCTGAGTAATCTAAACAGAAAGCCTTCTTTGATTTCCTTTGTAAATCCTTCATTTTGAAATAATTGCTTTACATCAAATAGGTCCCTGGGATGTTGTCTATCCATAGCAGCACATACTTTTCCGCCATACAATTGACCATTTGATACAACATGGATGGAACAGAAAGTATCAAACTTATCTTGTGCATTTTCACAAAGTGTCTTTTCAGTAACTTTACCAAGTACCCCTCGTATAATTTGGCTCACTTCAATTTTAATCATTGCTTCATAATTGCTCACCAACAGCTTAAGCGTGTCCTCTTTATGCTCTACTCTACAGGTTAAGAAACGTTTTTCAATCCTCGACTTTATATTTACTAGTGCTTGTGAAATATTAATAAAAGAGGTTTCTCTGTCCTCTATTGGAATGTATGTAAGGTCGATATCGACAGAAAGTCTTGGCATGTTACGATCAAATAAATTGATGGCAGTTCCTCCATGCAACGCAAACCTAGAATCAACAGCAATTTCAGGAATCACACTAATTAACAAAGCTACTTGTTTGTAATAATTATTATTGCTCATTGTTTGTCAGTGTTTTAGGAATCGTTATTTGATATTTTGATACATATAAACCATCTTTCACAAGACTTCTTTTCCCTTTTCCTAAATCCACTTTTGAAAGATTTAAATATTTATACCATGGATGATTAAGCTTCTCTGCCATCCATAAAAATAACCTTTTTACTTTTATGGATGTGCACGCTTCTAACAGCTCTTGAACTAGCGTTGGACGAAGGTCATTTAAGTTTTCCATGAGTTCATAGCATTCCACTAAATCAAAATTTTCAGGCGCTAAATACAAACATTCCATGATGGCCCTAGCTGGGGATGACACATTTATGGAAAATCCAGCTAGGGAGAATTCAGTCAATCCCAATTCCATGGGTAAAAATGAACTTGACTTATAATGAATTTGTTGACCCCAATTATGTTTTTTGAACCAGGTAGGTAGCTTTTCCTTTTCACCACCAAATAACCATATTCGCGAGGCATTCAATTCTAAATAATGTGCTTTCCCTAGAAGGGTAAGTGCCGTTCTTCCTCCAGGATGTACTGAAAGGCTAGATTGCCTTTGTAAAGCAAAAACACCTCCTTCATAACCCGGCTGTTCATTGCTACGAAACATAGCTCCATTTTCCAGAGCCTTTAACCATCCACTATTTCGATAATATTTTTGTAAATCAAGGCTATATCCCTGATTTAATAACCAAGAAGATTGAAGCACAACTCCCGGAGGTATGATTTCCAACAATTGGTTTATTTTTGTTCTTTTTTCAGTAAACATACTACCATTTTTATTACAAATATAAACTAAATTATAGAAATAGATAAAAAATATTCAAAAAGCGTAGTAATACTACCAAAATAGTTAAAATTATAAACTATTTAAATGCAAATGACTAAATATAATTCAGAGAAAGGAATTATAGCTACTCACATTTCATTTTTCTTATTTTTTTGATTTTACGCTCATAGAAAGACAATTTATCGCTCACAAAAGCTATAATATGAGCGATAAATGATTCGATTTTGAGCGATAAAATGATTCCCTGATCTTTTATACTTGGATCAACTAAAGAATTATATTAGATTCCATGGGGGCTGGATTCTGTGATGATTCGAACGAGTTGGATAAATCGACCTTAATTTTTTGAATTATCCCGTAAAAACATTTGTCGAGAAATATTTTCTTTCGGCATAAATTCATACGCCTTCTTCCAATCTTTCTTTTTCAAATCTCCATTTTTAACAGATTGTATAAAACTCATCCAAGCGAAGGGATTGGTTAGGGATAATAAAGGACTCGCATAAAAGGACTTATTGGACTGAGCTGAAGTCATCATATCCGAGAAATTCCGGAAGTTGGACGCCGCCCCCAAGCCTGCTTGGAGTGCGTACACGTTCAACTTAGACTGTTCTAGGTTATTGGCCAAAATGGCTCTTTGGCGTTCATCCCGCAAACGCATGTTCAGGAATGCTTGTTTAAATTCTTCTTCAGAGGCATGTGGAAATACCTTTACTTCGGCCAACATCTTAGAATCTTCATCCATGGAGATGATTTTTTGTTGGACCTGCTCCACCGACTTAGGTATGATGTAATATTGTTTTTTATAACCTATATAAGTAAAAACAAGGCTATCGCCCGGGAAAACTAATAAATCTGCTCGGCCAAAATTATCACTTAATGCTCCCCTACCCGCTTTTGGATTATATACATAGGCCATCGGCAAATACTCAGATCCATTATTGGCCACAATTTGCACTTGGAATAATATCGTCTTATCCTGCCCCTGAGAAAACGCTTTTCCCATCGTCAAACAAAATAAAATCGCAAAAATAAGTGCGGGTTTAAACATCTTGCAAATTAAACAAAATTTATAAAGAGCTAAATATTAAAATTCGTTAAACGGTTATTTATGAGAATAATTTCAAAAAGGTTATGATGAATGGGATAGATAAAAGTAATCCATCAAATCGATCTAAAAATCCACCATGTCCAGGGATCGTATCCGCAGAATCCTTGATGTTCATACTTCGCTTAAATAAGGATTCCACTAAATCACCATAGGTTCCTGCGACAACAATAATGAATCCGATGGAGAACCATTGCCAAGGTTCATAATTGGTGTAATACAAGGAAATAATATAAGCGACCAACATAGCTGCGATTAAACCACCGACGCTTCCTTCCCACGATTTTTTCGGAGAAACGCGTTCAAACAATTTCGTTTTGCCAAATTTCGTTCCCGCAAAATAAGCTCCTGAATCACTGGCCCATAATAAAAACAAACAACCTAAAACGATATTAGGATCATAGGTATCATTTTGAATGAAGGCCAAGACCGTTAAAAGCGCAAAGGGCAAGGCCACGTATATAATGCCTAAAAAGGTATAGGCAATATTTTTAAATGGCTTTTCGTCTTTGGCTTTATAGAGTTTTATGAAAAAAATCAGTGCACACAAGGGCGAAAGGATGTAATAATTTTGATAGCCAATTTCCCCTTTTTCAATGAAAAAAGTCAATAAATGAAGGACCACCCCGCAAAAAGTGCCGTAAAAAGTGAGGGGCAAATTACCTCCAAAACTTCCCACTAATTTGTAAAATTCTAGTTGGGCACAAACGCCAATAAAAAGAAAAAGTGCTAAGAAAGTGTAATCGCTATAAAGCACGCAAAAGAGCAAAAATGGCACAGCGACAATTGCTGCAATGACTCTCTGCTGTAAATTACTCATCTCTTTTAAACCCATATTATTGCTTGTTTAAAATTAGGTCGGCCTGCTCAAAATTATCTTTATGCACATACAATTCCCAACTCCCTAAATCATAGGCACTGAATTTTTTATTGACCACCACGGAGGGGATTTGATAAATTTCTTCCAACAAACCCTTCTGTACTTCTAAATCGATTCCGGTCCTAGATTGCCCTATGATTTTCCAATCCTCCATCCTAATCCGTTTTAAAAGTATATAATCGTTTAATATAAAAGGCAACTAACGCAACGGATAATAAAGCCGACCACCAAGGAACCATAGCTCCCATCTCTTCTGGATTGATTTGAATTTGTTTTTGTTGGTATAAATAATGCATCAAAAGCGTCCAAGCATTATTAAAAAAGTGCGCGGCAATCGGAACCCAAATGGTTCTAAACCATACATATAAATATCCAAAAAAAGCACCTAAGAAAAGCCTCGGGAAAAATCCGTAAAACTGCATGTGAATAAAGCTAAAAATGGCAGCCGAAACCCAGATGGCCACATGCGCATTTCCAATGTAGCGCTCAAAAAGCGACTGGACCACGCCCCTAAAAAAGATTTCCTCTCCTAAGGCAGCCATTCCACCAATAACAGCAATCGCGATAGCAAAATCAGTGGGGGAAGTAAAGTTTAGCAAGAATTTCGTCAACTGCGCCATGTTTTGTTCCGAAGTCTTCATCCAAGATTCCAAGTCCTCAAAACCCGCCGGTAAAATCAAATTTTGATTTAACTGGATGATATATTCCAATAAAGGCATTGAGACTAAAATGGTCAAAATCGACCATAAAAATATTTTCCAATTTGGGGTTTCGCCCACATTCAATTCTGAGATCGAACGTTTTTCAATGTAATGAAGGTAGGCCCAAGAGCCAAGAACGAAAGTAAACAAGGCGGTAAACCACTGCAAAGCCATCATACCATGAAACGCATTTTCGTATTTCTCCGGATGAACCATGAAATCCATGACCATTTTCTGAAATTGTTCTATGTTGGCCGTAGGAAATCCAATAATATAAACAACAGCTAAAAGGCCAAAAAACTGCCCAAAAAAGCTTCCTAACAGGAAAAATCCAAAAAGAGTTACTAATTTTGACGTAAGAGAAAGCCAAGCGTTTGGCCCCAGATGATAGTTTTCTTCCATAATGGTCGTAAATTTAAGCAATTTTTAAACAGAATGATCAAAATAGGTAACATCGAATTAGGAGATTTCCCATTGCTTTTAGCACCGATGGAGGATGTATCGGATCCCCCATTCCGTGCAGTTTGCAAGGCAAATGGGGTTGATATGATGTATACCGAATTTATTTCCTCGGAAGGCTTAATTCGAGATGCGGCTAAGAGCGTTCAGAAATTAGATATTTTTGAATACGAAAGGCCGATTGGCATTCAATTATTTGGCAGTTCCATCGAGACCATGGCAGCATGCACGGAGATCGCGACCCAAGCGGGACCCGATTTAATCGACATAAATTACGGTTGCCCCGTCAAGCAAGTCGCCTGTAAAGGTGCCGGAGCCGCCTTACTACAAGATATTCCCAAAATGGTGGCCATGACTTCTGCCGTGGTCAAATCAACTCATTTACCAGTTACCGTAAAGACAAGACTAGGCTGGGATGATTCCACAAAAAACATCGAAGATGTGGCAGAACGCCTTCAAGATATTGGCATTCAGGCGCTTACCGTTCATGGACGCACACGTGTTCAGATGTATAAGGGGGAGGCCGACTGGCGATTGATTTCAAAAGTAAAAGAGAATCCACGGATCAAAATTCCAATTTTTGGAAATGGAGATGTTGATTCCCCGGAGAAAGCGCTAGAATATAAAAACAGATATGGCGTAGATGGTGTGATGATAGGTCGGGCCTCGATTGGTTATCCTTGGATTTTTAAAGAGATCAAACATTTTGTGGCCACTGGAAAGCATTTGCCACCTCCAACCATCCAAGAGCGTATAAACGTATGTGAAACTCATTTAGACTTTTCGATTCGTTGGAAAGGAAATCATGGGGGAATTGTGGAGATGCGCCGGCATTATGCCAATTATTTCCGTGGGATGGATCATTTTAAACCTTTCAGAAGCAGGCTGGTTACCTCTATGTCCTTGGATGAAATCAAGGGTATTTTACAGGAGGTTTCTGAATTTTACCAACCTGAATTTGTCCGTTAATTTTTCATGAAGACTACTGAAACTAAGTCCCCGCTATTTGTTTTTCTAGCGATATTATTACTTTCTCTTATTTGGGGTAGTTCATTTATATTGGTCAAAAAAAGCCTGGTGGGCTATTCGGCTATGCAAGTGGGCGCCTTAAGAATCTTTTCAGCGACCATATTTTTTATTCCCTTTTTCTGGCAACGCAGAAAA
>CAMARL010000122.1 GCA_945860325.1 Spirosoma fluviale
CAATCTCCCGCTTCATAAAAATAGATTCCTAAATCACGAACGAGATCTGCTGAATATGGATTCTTAGGATAATTTTCAACAAAGCGATTGGCCAACACCTCTGCCTCAGGGCGCATGGAGTAAATCGAACACATGCATAATAGATATTCGGCTGATATTTTTTCACTCAGCATTTCAGTATTCGTTTCCGTCAGACCATATAGATAGGTCCTGAATGCCTCTTGGGCAGCCAAATAATTTCTAGCTTCAAAAAAGGATTTACCTTGCCGATAGTGAATTAAATGATCGGTAGAACTTTGTGTTTGCTGACCAAAAACTGATCCACAAGAAATAAAAAATAAAAATATAAGTAATCTATAAAAGGGAATACTATTTCTCATTAAAACCAATAGAATAATTAGGATTAACACAATAATACGACATAATTTTCAATTTATAATCGGATATTAAACGGTTATTTCAGAATATAATTATTAATTACTTGAGCAATTTTCTATAAATTTGAAAATTAATAAATAAACCAAGAAATGACCTTTCAAGCATCCCTTAAAAATATCATCCATTTTATTATTTGTTCCACATTTTTACTCGTTGCGACGAGCATGTTTGGTCAAGACAACATAAAAAAAACTCCCCCCATCAAATTAGGTGGATATCTGATTTATGAAAAAAATGGACATGGCCTTATCGCCACGGTGGAACTTGTTGGCAAAGGAAATTTCGAGGACGCCAAGAAAAAATGTGACGACTTAAATTCGAATGGATTTGATGATTGGCGACTACCTACGAAAGAAGAATTTGACCTTATTCATCCCAAATTAAATTTCAAAAAATTGGGTAATGGCGGAATATTTAAATCCACATGGTACTGGACATCCACAGAAATAGACAAAGGAAATGCGTGGACTCACAATTTAAATACGGGTATGCAATCTAGTTATTTTAAAGATTTCAAATGTAATATCATGGCTGTAAGAAGCTTCTAAACCAACTCAAACTATGAAGAATGTAACGTTATTATGCTTACTATTCATTTCATCACAATCATTTTCTGCTCCCAAAAGAGAAAAATGGATCAAGCTTTTTAATGGTAAGAATATCAAAAATTGGACCGTTAAAATTCACCACCATGAAGTGGGGGAAAACTTTGGAAATACATTTAGGGTCGAAGAAGGAATCATAAAAGTACGTTATGATCAATATGAAAAGTTTAATGAGCGCTACGGGCATTTATTCTACAATACACCCTACTCTTATTATACATTAAAATTAGATTACCGATTTACTGGCATTTGGCGCAAAGATGCTCCCTCCTACACCGAAAGGAATTCTGGTATCATGTTCCACTCGCAAGATCCTAAAACAATACTAAAAGAGCAGGATTGGCCTATTTCAGTTGAGATGCAATTTTTAGGCATGCTAGCAGATGGAAAACCAAGACCAACTGGAAACATGTGTTCTCCTGGTACTGATGTCGTATATCAAGGCCGAGTGGATCCTAGGCATTGCATCAATTCATCTTCAAAAACCTACGATGGAGATCAGTGGATTCATGCTGAACTTATCGTTCGAGGGGATTCACTCGTCACGCATATCATCAATGGGGAAAATGTGTTGGAATATACTAACCCTCAAATGGGTGGCGGGGTAGCCAATCGTTTCAATCCGGCATTCAAAATTGATGGCCAACTCTTAAAGAGTGGTTTTATAGCCTTACAAAGTGAAGGCCAAGAAATTGACTTTAAAAATATCGAGCTATTAGATATGTCTAAGCAGAAATAATAGACTCATACTTTTTTATTTGCCGATTCATCACTCGGAACCAAATAGGCGGAAATAACGCTAAAACAATCATGCCAGGATATCCCGTAGGCATCTGTGGAGCATCCTCATGATGGCGAAGAACCTGATATTTCCGAGAGGCTAAATAATGATGGTCACTATGCCGACTCAATTCAAAGAGCATTAAGCGCCCCAATAAATGATTACTATTCCATGAATGTTTAGGTAAAACTCGTTCAAAATTTCCATTCGGATTGCTCTTACGTTTTAATCCATAATGCTCTATATAGTTTACTGTCTCCAATAATAAAGCACCAATAGTGGCTGAAATCAGGAAAAAATAAATTGTATTTAGACCAAAATAAAATCCAATGATCCCGATCAAAATCAGTTGCGCACACGTAAAAAGTAACATCTCATTTTGAAAACTAAAAAAACCCAAATCCTTCTTTTTTAATTCAGCTAGATTTATTTTCCAAGCTTTGAAATAGGTTCCAAAAACCGTTTGTGGCCAAAAAGAATAAATAGACTGGCCTAAAACAGCAGAGCTAGGATCCTCACCCGTGGCAACATGCGCATGATGTCCCTTATTATGCTCTATAAAAAAATGTGTGTATAAACTTGTCAGCAACAATAACTTAGCCAAAAACTGCTCAAAAACGGATTTCCTATGACCCAATTCATGACCGACATTAATCCCAAAAGTCCCACATAAAATCCCCATGGAAATTATTTGGCCCATTAAATCAAATCCTGAACTGTCCGATATGTTTGAAAGAAAAAGATACAGGCTGCCATATTGCAAAAGCACAACCGCATATAATATCCAATCATAAAAATGATCATTTCTGATTTGATCCTCTACCTCTTCCCCTACATTTTCGTCGACGGGTTTCATGATCAACTCTAAAATGGGGATCATGAAAAAAATGTAGATCGGAACGAACCAACAAATTAGTCCATGTGATTTAAAACCGATGATAGCCAATACAAAAATAAAAAAAGGACTCAGGTAACGAAATGGCCTCAAGATTATATTTTTCATATTAAGGTATATATACTTCAAATATAAAATAAATTGTACCTTTAATCACAAAACAAATGGCCATGAAATCGATTTTTTTAATTGTATGTCTTGCGCTTAGCTCGTTCGTTTACGGCCAAACCTCGGCAAACAAACCTATTCAGGGCTCAAACCAACAAAATTTTTCCATTATTCTCAAAGATCAATTTATTCTAACTGGAAATAAAATCAGTGAAAATGAATCGACTATTTTGTTCCGAGATTTTACTTTAGGGGAAATCAACCTACAAAAATCGAGTATTCTAAAAGTTTCTGAACTAAAAGGCGAACTCCATGTAGAACTAATTTTAAATGATGGAAAAACTATTTTAGGGAAATTAGCATCAAAAACAGAATCGACATTAAGTATCTTAACCCAAAATCTAGGTCAGATTACCCTCTCTAAATCAGCCATTAAATCGATAAAAATCATCGAGGAGAGTCAAATCAAAAATGGGCAATATCTTTTTCCTAACCCACACCCAACTCGCTATTTCTTTGGCCCATCAGCCATACCACTTAAAAAAGGCGAAAAGTATTTCCAAAACGCATACCTTTTATCCAACAGCGTACAAATTGGCATTAGCGATGAGTTTTCCATCGGTGGAGGAGTTGTCGTTCCATTCTTATTTTACATTACCCCAAAATTTGGGAAAAAAATTAGTGAAAATGTTCATGTGGGCGGCGGGATTTTATTAGCCAGTTCCCTCATTAGCAACTTGAATTTGGGCGTCGGCGTGGGGTATGGATCTTTAACATTAGGCTCTAATGAAAACAATGTGACTTTAAATGTTGGCTGGGGAGCCACTAAAGGTGACTCTTATGACGCAGTTACTAACACGAGTAAGTCTTCTTGGAGTTTTGCCAATAAACCCATGTTCACCTTTTCAGGCATGACACGAATTTCCCGAAGGTGTATGTTGGTCAGTGAAAACTGGTTTTTTGCGGTCAATGAATATACCTATGATAATCAAATGCAAGCCAATGGCGTAAAAAGCAATTACAACGGTATCCTATCGGGCGGAGTAAGAATTATGTTGGAAAAAAGCTCCTTCGACTTTGGCATTTTAACCCCCATGGGAGTGAGCACCTCCTCCATGGGAATTCCATACATCGATTACGTGATTAAATTTTAAATAGAATAAGTTAGCTCATTTTTCTTTATACTTGGATCCATCAAGTAAGTTATAACCGTTCCACTATTTAAAAGCTCTACGACACGGAAACCCTTATGTGGCGTTCCCCAACTACCTCCAATGTGTGAGTCAAATAAGAAGGGCAATTTACCAATCATTTGTACCCCGTCTTGATCATGCTCGTGGCCATGAAAAACGGCACGAATATTTGAATATTTTTTAATCAATTCGAAAAACGCAGGGGTTTCAATCCCGTTCTTAGTCCACTTAGCTTGAGGAATGTGTAAAAACAAAAATATATTTTTACGTTTTTTATTGGCTTCCAATTGAGCTTCAAGCCATGCCAAATCAGGAGAAACATATGTTCCCTGCTCATTAGACGTATCGCCTAGCAAAACCAATGAGTTTTTAACCACCTTTTGATGATTCAAAGGCATGTTCCAAACTTGCTCCCAATAGTCCGAAGAACATTTATCATGATTTCCTCTGGTCACAAAATAAGGAACTTTCAATCCATCTATTTTCTGTTTTGCTTGAGCTAAAAACGACTTTTCATCATGTACAATATCTCCATTCATGACACAAAAATCTAAGGGATTTGAACCATGAAATAAATTGATTTTCTCAATAATCGTATCCATCATCGCCTCATAAGGCGTATTAGGTTGGCCATAATGGGCATCCGACGCAACCGCAAATCTCATTTTGACCTGATCCTTTAATGCGTCCACATCTTGTGAAGAAAGCGACTGAAACCCTCCACCCATAAAAAAGGCAGAAGCAAAGGAAATGTTTTTTACAAAATGTCTACGTGAGATTTGATCTTGATTTTTCATAATTATTTTTTTTTAAATATAATCAATGGAACGGCAACTGAAGTTAAATACACTGGATTTTGTGTTAATTTATCATTAAAACATTCCCAAGGTGAACCAAAAGTATCACCTTTCCTAAAGTCTCCCTCCCGTAATTCTTGAATAAATTCTTTCGCTAATTTTTGTGCGGATGAAAGATCTACAAACGCGATGGCCTGACAAACCCAAGCTACCGGCGTTCCCCAATAGGCCCCATTTTGATAGGTATTAATGGGAACGACACTTTTTTCCCAAGCAGTTGTGGAGCTAAAATCATCCGATTTAATGATATGTCGAACATTTCCTTTTTGAGATAATTCACCTCTCAAATAAGCATCCCTCAAATATTGAGCCGCTTTTAACCTAGATTGACCTGATAAAACACCTAAATGGATAGCCAGAGATGTAGCCCAAACATCTGCTTGGGCACTAATTCCAGTACTGGCACGAAGCATACCTCGAGCATCTATAAATGTACCTTTAATCGATATCTTCAAAATATTTGCCTCTTGTTGATAGCGTAAGGCCTTCGATTTATTCCCCATTTTGGTAAACAAATAAGCCATTTGCTTAGCTGCCTGATATTTTAAAAGCGAGGCATAACATAATTTTCCAGTGATATAAATGGCGTCGCGGAATCCAAAATCAACTCCCCTATTGGTCTCGTCGACCTGTACCAAATGAGATCGAGTGTCGGAAGGTGGCATTTGATACGCCATCTCTAATCGGTCGATCAGTTTTGTTCCTTTAATTTCTTTTGTTAATTGGGTCGTTTGTGAAAAAGATTTAACATAAAAATAGGCCATTTGTATGAAAAAAAACTGATCACAAAGGGGTGGTTGCACACCCCATTTTTTTTCTCCCTGATTTTCAAAACTATAAGTTCCCGGAAAATAAATGGGCTTTCCATCATCGATTCGAATGTGATCAGCAATAGAACCTTTTGGGATGCTAGTCCCCCATTTAGTCCATATCAAGCTATCGGATTGTGTGCTCGCAGTCAAGACCAACATATGCTTTTGCTCCTTTTCGGATACATATCCGGTCTCAATGGACATCGCATAATCGCGAATCCAAAAAGCTGGATAAGACGTTCTGCCACCGGGTCGAATTAAAA
>CAMARL010000123.1 GCA_945860325.1 Spirosoma fluviale
TCCGCCTCAGCAGGCAATTCAAAGGTCGCTTTATCCGATTCTAATTCGCATAAAACCTCATCTAGTTTCACGTGATCACCCTCCTTTTTATTCCAGGTGGCTACGGTCACTTCGGTAATCGATTCACCCACAGCGGGCACTTTCATTTCTATGGCCATAGTATTCGGCTTAATTTAAATTATTCAAATGCTTTATTTACTAAGGCTGCTTGTTCTTCCACATGCACCTTTAAAAATCCTGTTGCCGGAGACGCACTTTTCTTTCGAGCGATCAATCCCTTAAAGCGAGCCCAACCAAATTCCCTGATAATATAAGACCAATAGCCCATATTTTCAGGTTCTTCTTGCACAAAGTATAAGTCGGCCGATTTATATTTAGCCAGTTCCGCTTCAATTTGTTTCAAAGGCAATGGATGTAATTGCTCCATGCGAACGATCGCCACATCTTTTCTTGCGTCTTTTTCCTGGCGTTCCAATAAATCAAAATAAATCTTGCCACTACACAATAACACCCTTTTAACTTTTGATTTATCAGCAAATCCATCCCCGATAACCTCTTGGAATTTACCCTTCGTAAAATCTTCAATCGGTGACATCACTTTAGGATGACGGAATATCGATTTAGGCGACATCACAATGAGCGGCTTTCTAAATTCCCAGGTCAACTGGCGTCTCAAGGCGTGAAATATATTCGCAGGTGTCGTTAAATTAGCGACAATCATGTTGTTCTCGGAAGCTAATTGTAAAAAGCGTTCAGGTCTAGCATTTGAATGCTCAGGTCCTTGGCCTTCATATCCGTGTGGCAATAACATCACCAACCCATTTTGGGTCCCCCATTTAGATTCATGAGAACAGACAAATTGGTCTATCATGGTTTGAGCTCCATTCGCAAAATCACCAAACTGAGCTTCCCAAATCACTAAAGCATCCGGATTAGCCAGCGCATAACCAAACTCAAAACCTAAGACCCCATACTCAGACAAAAGAGAATTGTAAATTTGAATTTTTTCTTGGCCCTCCTTAATGTGATTTAACGAGCAATAATTTTCATTGGTATTGGCCTCATGCAAAACCGCATGCCTATGTGAGAATGTGCCTCTTTGAATATCCTGACCAGACAAGCGGACAGGTTTTCCCTCTAAAAGTAAAGAACCATAAGCCAGTAATTCTGCCGTTGCCCAGTTCAATTGACCCTTAGCAAAATAGCCCTTTCGGTCTGCAATCACCTTTTCGATTTGTTTTAAAGCCACAAATCCCTTCGGCATCGTGGTTAATGAATTCGCGACTAAGTCAATGGTCTCTTTTGAAATGGAAGTTTTAGGTGAACTTTCAAAATCTTTCTCATTGGAAAATCTTAACAAAGACCAACGATTATCTAATTTAAGCGGGATATAAGGAGGGCGAACTTTTTGTTTCACCATATCTAATCTAGCCTGCAACTCAGATTTAAATTCGGCATCCATTTGCTCCGCTAATTTGGCTTCAATCTCCCCCGACTTAATTAATTTCTGGGTATATACTTCTCTCGGATTCGGATGATTTGTAATGTTTGCATACAAAGTAGGTTGCGTAAAACGTGGCTCATCTGACTCATTATGACCATTTCTACGGTAACAAACCATGTCGACAAACACATCCTTGTTAAATTCTTGTCTAAATTCAGCCGCCATTTTAGAAACAAAAACGACTGCTTCCGGATCATCCCCATTCACATGAAATACGGGAGCATCCAAGATTTTAGCTACGTCTGTACAATAAATGGCTGAACGAGCATCCTCAAAATCAGTGGTAAATCCAACTTGGTTATTGATCACAAAATGGATGGTACCTCCCGTAGAATAACCCTTCAAATTGGCCATCTGAGTAACTTCATATACAATTCCTTGGCCTGCAACCGCAGCATCTCCATGTATTACAATAGGCAAAACCTTATCATAATCACAATCATAATGTGCGTCAGCGCTAGCCCGACAGAAACCTTCCACCAATGGATTCACCGCTTCTAAATGCGATGGATTGGGAGCAAGTTTTAAAGAAATTTCATTTCCTTTCGGCGAAATATGCTTGCTAGAATAGCCTAAATGGTATTTTACGTCTCCGTCACCATGAATTTGATCCGGCACATTTCCTTCAAAACCATCAAAAATAGACTCGTATGATTTATGCATGATGTTAGCCAACACATTTAATCTTCCTCGATGTGCCATGCCAATCATCGCTTCTTTCACGCCCGAATCAGCAGCCACATTAATGATGGCATCTAAACCGGCAATCGTGCTTTCTCCTCCTTCTAATCCAAAACGCTTTTGGCCTAAATATTTTGTCCCTAAAAAATTCTCAAAAACAACCGCCTCATTGATTTTTTGAAGGATTAACTTCTTTTCATCTAAACTCGGCTTAAAGGTCATCGCCTCCTTTTCAATCTTATTTCGCAACCATTCTTTTTGTTGGACATCGCGAATGTATGAATATTCAAAACCAACAGAACCTGCATAAATAGTATGCAAAGCATTCTGAATATTTCTCAAGGTAGTTGGACCCAAGTCCATGAAGCTACCTGCTTGGAATACCGTATCTAAATCTGCATTCGAAAGAGAATAATCCACTAAATCTAAACGAGGCTTGCGATCTTTACGGACACGAACCGGGTTTGTTTGGGCCAACAAATGTCCACGAGAACGAAAAGCCTTGATCAAACTTATGACCGACATTTCTTTTTGAACATGCTGAATATCAGTTGATTGACTAACCTTAGCGCTTGATCCTAAACTATTTTGAGAGGCCTCCCCTTTCCAGGACTGAGAAAAATCAAAACCCTTAAAAAAATCACGCCAAGAGGTGTCTACCGAATTGGGGTCTTGAATATATGCATCATACAAATCTGAAATGACTTGTGTATCTGCATTGGCAACGTAGGAAAATGGATCCATATGTATATTTCTAAGGCAAGCTGCCAGAGAACAGTTTCAATATTTATAATTATTTTGGCCTAAAAGGTAATCTTAAAAATCTACGCAATTTACTACAAGCAATGTAATTTTCCCATTAAAATTAATGGATTTTGCATTTGAATGAACAAATTTGATTTGAAAAAAGGCAAATCTAAAATGGTTTAAACTATTCTTCAATAATTTCAATTTTATCTTTCAAAAATCAAAAATATTCCAACTCTAATTAATGCCTAAATTCCGCTAATTTTCCATTTCCCGTGTCGAGCTCATAACGAAGAAAGATTTGGTGAAATCCTGAGGCCGTGGTCGAAATGGACGAATTTGCTGATCCACTAATGCCAGCGGGTAAAGTGGACACATTTTCACCTAAAAAATCATAGCCATAACCTACCTTGAAATTTTTACCTAAGGGTGCTTCTAAACTTCCTATTAAAGCCGGGTTGCCCATTTCAGATCCTGTATTTTGCCACCAAAGCCCAAAACCTAAACGTTCTTGCCACCAGAAAACACTATATAGGTCAATTTGCGTATCAAGCCCTTTAATAAATCGAATGACACTGCCTGATTTCAAGGCGTTACCTGATGTAGCTTTAAAAATATATTGCCCTTTGATATACATGGGACTTGACGACCTCCAATTCATTTCTTGCATTTGCACGGCTGGTTGACTGAAGGCTAAGGTGAATTCATCTTGTTTGAGTAAAAACCCCCATCCATAGGAACCGGTTAATTCACTCGTGCCGCTCCGACCGATCACTGGGTATTGATTGATTCCAATTTGGCCACCCGCTCTAATTTCCCGACCACGCCCAAAAGAAATGGATTTAGACAATAGCCCCGCTAAACCTAAGTTGGACGCAATACCCCCTAAAGGCATGGCATAGGCTTGGTCCGTATTATAGGCCAAAAAACCAATCCCCCATGAATTATTCTTAATCGGTCTATCAAACGAAAAATATTGTTGGGACGAGCTCGACATCCCAAACTGCTGAATTAAAGGCTTTTTTCTGTAAATCCCTGTCACAGAAATAACGCCATTCGCGCCGGCCTCAGCGGGATTTAAGGAAAGCGGCATAAAAGGATACACCATTCTGAGAGCTTCTTGCTGGGCTGCTGTCACATAAGCCATTAGACATAAGCAAAAAATAAGTATTCGATTAGACATAAATAACTGACAATATGACACCCAAATTATTTTTGGAAAGTAAATTGATAAAAGATTACCCAAATTTATAATTTTTAATCGCATAAAAAATGAAAGAAACAGGTAACATCTCCATTCACACCGAGAATATTTTTCCCATCATCAAAAAATTTCTCTATTCGGACCACGAGATTTTCCTTCGTGAGTTAGTTTCAAACGCAGTAGATGCCACTCAAAAAATCAAACGCCTTAGCTCCATTGGTGAATTCAACGGTGAATTAGGCGAGTTGAAGGTTAAGATAAGTTTCGACAAAGACAAGAAGACCATCACGATTTCAGATAACGGAATTGGTATGACGGCGGAAGAAATAAAAAAATACATCAACCAGATTGCTTTTTCAGGAGCGACGGAATTTGTTGAGAAATACAAAGACAAGGGAGATGACAAAGGAATTATCGGACATTTTGGATTAGGTTTTTATTCTGCCTTCATGGTAGCAAAAGAAGTCGAAATCATCTCAAAATCATATCAAGACAAGTCTGAAGCCGCTAAATGGGTTTGTGACGGATCCACCGAATACACCATTTCAGCCGCTAAAAAGAAAACAAGGGGTACTGATATTATTTTATATATCGCTGAAGATTCAGAAGAGTTTTTAGAGGAATTTAAATTAAAATCCATCCTGGAGAAATATGGTAAATTCTTGCCTGTTGAGATAGAGTTTAACGAGAAGGTCATCAATAACCCAAATCCAATTTGGACCAAAACCCCAGCAGATTTAACAGATGAGGATTATTTGAAATTCTATGAAGAGCTTTATCCATTCCAAGAGAAGCCATTATTCTGGATACATTTAAATGTCGATTATCCATTTAACCTAACTGGAATTTTATATTTCCCTAAGGTTAAAAACGAAATGCAATTGCAGCGTGAAAAAATCTCCTTATATAGCCGACAAGTATTTATTACGGATGAGGTAAAGGATATTGTTCCTGAATTTTTAATGTTGCTTCATGGGGTAATCGACTCTCCCGATATTCCTTTAAACGTTTCGAGAAGTTTCTTACAAGCTGACTCAAATGTCAAGAAAATCAACAGTTACATCACGAAGAAAGTAGCTGATAAATTACAAGAATTATTCAAATCTGATCGCCCGGCTTTTGAAGAGAAATTTGCCAGTATAGGCTTATTTGTTAAATATGGTATGATTTCGGATGAGAAATTCATGGAAAAAGCGAAGGATTTTTGTTTAGTGCAGGATACAGCGAGCAAATACTTTACGCTAGATGAATATGCTGAAGAAGTGCAAGCCGCGCAGACCGACAAAGACGGAAATAAGGTTTATTTGTATACAACAGACCAAGAACAGCAAGATGCCTTTATCCAATCGGCAAGCCAAAAAGGTTATTCGGTTTTGAAAATGGATAATATGATTGACAGTCATTTTATCAATACCATTGAAACCAAAATCGAAAAAACGCAGTGGAAGAGAGTCGACGCAGATGCGGTAGATAAATTGATCGACACGGGGATCAACCTAGAAGCGATTTTAACCGATGCTCAGAAGGAATCCGTTAAAAAAGTATTTGAGGATGCTCTTCAAGACAAGCAAAAGATTGTTGCCGTAGAAGCGATGTCGCCAGACGAACTTCCGGCTATTGTCACGCAAAATGAGTTTATGCGCCGCATGAGTGATATGTCGAAAACCGGTGGCGGTGGAATGGGGATGTTTGGTGCGATGCCAAATACCTACAACATTACCATTAATGCCAATCACCCATTGATCAGTAAATTGGC
>CAMARL010000124.1 GCA_945860325.1 Spirosoma fluviale
CGATTTTATCTAAAAGCTTTGTTCGAATCTTCAAAGCAAAGTCAAATGGATAATACGACCGATTATTATTGGGTTAATTACCTGGGTCGTACATTTAGTAATAATAATCCGACCAATAAAGAAAACCTAAAAGAAGGATTTGATACGCATAATTCTTTTGTTACGCAGGTCCAATTGGCATTCAGGCCATTTTTATCCTATTCTTATGTCAATAGTTTACGCGTGAGCGACTGGGGTTCATCGCCATTAGTCATTTTTAAATACCGCGCAGGTTGGCCCAATGTATTTAAATCTAGCATCAACTTTCAATTATTGGAACTTTCTTACATTCAAAATTTAAGTTTAAGCCCTTGGATTAAAACAGGTTTCATTTTAAATGCCGGTACATTCATTGGCGACAAACCGGTTTATTTTCAGGACTACAAACATTTTAATGGAGGAATTAGCCTAGTTCAAACGGGGGAAATGTTAGCCTCTCATCGATTAGTTGGTTATTATCAAAATTTAGCGAGCGGGGCGAATCAACGGTTAAATGTGAATCATTACGCTTATAGCACCTCAGGCAATTATGTAGAGGCTTTGTCCCAATTTCAATTTGCTAATTTATGGTTGAAACCATTATTAGGGTTTAAGAAAGCCTATGTAAAAGAATTATTGATAGCTAATGCTTATTACATCAACAATCAAAACTTGTTTTACAATGAAATTGGATATGGTTTGGATGGTGTGATGAAAGTATTGCGATTAGAGGCGATTGCAAATTTTAATAATGGCCAATTTAATTATGTAGGTTTGCGATTAAATATAAATTCAAGAATTCGAATTGGTAATATCCCTGAATGATTTTTTGATTATTTTGATCAGGTTAAAAAATCAATTTGAATAAATACATTTTAAGCACTTATATTTGCGGTCTTTAAAAATTACATATTTACAAAATTTGAAATGGCAAAAAATTTAGTCATCGTAGAGTCCCCGGCAAAAGCTAAAACAATTGAAGGTTATTTAGGTAAAGATTTTGTTGTAAAATCGTCCTTTGGTCACGTTAGAGATTTGCCCACGAAAGGTGACAAGGTTATTGACGTAGACAATGATTTTACTCCCACCTATGTAATTTCCCCTGATAAGACTAAAGTAATATCTGAGCTGAAAAGCTTAGTAAAATCTTCAGAAGAAGTTTGGTTAGCGACTGACGACGACCGTGAAGGAGAATCCATTTCATGGCATTTAAAAGAAGCTTTAGGTTTAAAAAATACGACCAAACGCATTGTTTTCAGAGAAATTACAGAAAGTGCCATAAAAAAAGCTATTCTTAATCCTCGAGAAATCGACATGGATTTAGTGAATGCCCAACAAGCTCGTAGAATAATGGATCGCCTAATCGGCTTTGAATTATCCCCTGTTTTATGGTCTAAAGTGCAAAGAGGGTTATCTGCTGGCCGTGTTCAATCCGTGGCAGTAAGATTAATTGTCGAGCGAGAAAAAGAAATAGATAACCATAAAGCTGTTTCTAGTTTTAAAGCTGTCGCTCTATTTGATTTGCCAGGAAATAAAGTATTAAAAGCTGAATTATCTAAATCATTTGCCAAAGAAAATGAGGCAGTTGACTTTTTGAAAAAATGCGTGGGTGCTACTTTTTCTATCAAAAATTTAGAGACTAAACCAGCAACCAAAACACCAGCAGCTCCTTTTACCACATCTACCTTACAACAGGAAGCTTCAAGAAAATTAGGTTATGCGGTGGCGACTACGATGTCGATCGCACAGAAATTATATGAGTCAGGTCGTATTTCGTATATGAGAACTGATTCTACAATGCTTTCCCAAGAAGCAAGAGATAAGGCTAAAATAGCCATTGAATCTGCCTATGGAGCTAAATTTCATCTTGAACGTCAGTTTAAAACAAAATCAGAAAATGCGCAAGAGGCCCATGAGGCCATAAGGCCAACGGATTTTGAATTAAGTACCATTTCAGGTGATGCTAGAGAAAAACGGTTGTATGAATTGATTTGGAAACGAGCCATTGCGTCTCAAATGGCTGATGCTAAAATTGAAAGAACGACTGCTCAAATAGATATTTCGACGACACCCGAAATTTTAGTGGCACAAGGTGAAGTCATTGCATTTGAAGGATTTTTAAAGGCTTATTTAGAAGGAAAAGATGAGGATGAAGAGGATGAAAATAAGGATATGTTACCTCCGTTACATATAGGTCAAGTATTAGATATTAATGAATTAAAAGCATCAGAGAGATTCACCAGGCCTTCGGCTCGTTATACAGAAGCTAGTTTAGTGAAAGCTTTAGAGGAAAGAGGAATTGGTAGACCATCTACGTATGCGCCAACCATCTCTACCATTATCAAGCGTGCTTACGTGGTTAAAGAAGATCGCGACGGAAAAGAAAGGAAATTTCAAACTTGGATTTTAAAGGATGATGAAATATCAGGTTCTTTAAATTCTGAAATTGTGGGAACTGAAAAAGCAAAATTGTTTCCTACACATATTGGTACTTTAGTGACAGAGTTTTTGGTGGATAACTTTGAAAATGTAGTGGATTATACCTTTACAGCAGAAATGGAGGATCAATTCGATAATATTGCTAAAGGTAAGTTGGAATGGACCGTATTAATGAAAAGCTTTTATTCAAGTTTTCATCAAACGATTGAAGATAGTAAGTCAATTACGAGAACTTCCATCGGTGGCGGAAGAGAATTAGGATTAGATCCAGAAACAGGCAAGAAAATTTCAGTTCGCCTAGGAAGATTCGGCCCATTTGTACAATTAGGTGAATCTGGAGATGAAGACAAGCCCACTTTCGCTAATTTAAGCAACCATCATAACATAGCTACATTAACTTTTGATGAAGCAATTTTACTTTTAGCTCGACCTAAATTACCGAGAGAAATAGGAATTTTTGAAGACCAAGCAGTCATTATAGGTGCGGGTAAATTAGGTCCATATATTAAAATAGATGGTAAATTCACAAGTTTACCCGTGGATTTTGATCCTTTTACCATTGATTTAGAAACCGCCTTGTTAGTCATAAAAAGTGCTGCTTTAGCAGCTGAATCTGCTGGTTTAGGGTTTTTTGAAGAAAGTTTGATCGAAACTGGTAAAGGTCGTTTTGGTCCATATGTCAAACACAATGGTAAATATTATTCGTTAGGCAAAACAGATAATTTAACGTCTATCACTCAAGAGCGCGCCATCGAATTAATTTTAGCTAAAAGAACGCTAGAGGCCAATAAATTCATAAAAGAATTCCCAGATAATGATATCGTTAAAGTTGTCAATGGAATGTATGGTCCATACATTCAAATTGGAAAGCGAAATGTGAAAATTCCTAAGGGTCAAACACCAGAGGATTTAACTTTAGAAGAATGTTTAGCCTTAGGTGATGTTGCCCCTGTAGCAACAAAAAAGCGAAAAAAATAGATTAAAATTATGGGTCAAATTATAGATGGAAAATTTGTAGCCGAGACAATGAAATCGGCGATTGCCTTAGAAGTTTCTGAACTGATTCAGGCGGGTAAAAGACCTCCACATTTAGTAGCGATTTTAGTTGGAAATAATGGGGCATCTGAAACATATGTGGCTAATAAAGTTAAGTCTTGTGAAGAATTAGGCTTTATTTCTACTTTATTGCGCTTCCCTCCCACTATTTCTGAAAAAGACTTACTTGAACAAGTTTTAAAAATTAATCATAATGCTGAAATGGATGGGTTAATTGTTCAATTACCCTTACCTGATCATATTAATCCAGACCGAATTATGGAAACAATTGACCCACGCAAGGATGTGGACGGTTTTCATCCCATCAACATTGGTCGAATGGCTAAAGGATTACCTGCTTATATTTCAGCTACGCCTCAAGGTGTTTTAGATTTATTAGCCTATTACAAAATTGAAACTGCTGGGAAACATTGTGTAGTGGTGGGAAGAAGCCAAATTGTAGGTTTACCTATGTCCATTCTAATGCAGCGAAATCACCCAATAGGCAATTGCACCGTTACATTAACCCATTCTAAGACGAATAATTTAGTTGAAATTTGCCAGCAAGCCGATATCCTTATCGCAGCTTTGGGTAAACCAGAATTCCTTAATGCTTCTTATGTTAAAAAAGGGGCTGTGATCATCGACGTGGGTTTAACACGGGTTGTTGACGAATCTAAAAAGTCTGGATTTGCGCTTAAAGGGGATGTGGATTTTCACGATGTATTTGAAAAATGCTCCTATATCACTCCAGTCCCTAAAGGTGTAGGCCCGATGACCATTGTATCCTTAATGAAAAACACCCTATTGGCCGCAAAAGGAGTTATTTATTCCTAAGTTTCTTGAAATAAATAACGATGAAAAACTCCTAATGGGAGCTTTTTGTTAAATGAATCATTCAAATAGATTTCACCAAATTCAGCGTTTTTAGGCACATCAAAAATTCCATTCATTAGGTTTTCTACCACAAGCGTTGAGAATCCCAATGAATACACATTGGTTAATAAAATATGTTCTTTAGGGTCTAAAATTTCTTTTACGGACTTCAACATATCATCTATTTGTTCCTCTAAAACCCATTTTTCGCCTTCTGGACCCCTTCCATAAGCCGGTGGATCTAAAAGTATTCCTTGATAAAAGTTTCCTCTTCTTGCTTCTCTTTTTACAAATTTTAGCGCATCTTCTGCCATCCAACGAATGGAATCTAAATTAGACATTTCCATGTTTTCCCTAGCCCAGGATAATACAGGCTTCACAGAATCCACATGTGTTACATCAGCACCCATTTGTCGGCATACCAAACTCGCCCCACCCGTATACGCAAATAGATTTAAAAATTTAGGTTTATCGTTTTTAAGTTTTGGAATGTTTTCAGCTAGAAATTCCCAGTTGGACGCTTGTTCAGGAAATATACCTACATGCTTAAATGACGACAAGGAGATTTTAAAATTCAAATTCAATAAATCCGATTTATAATTGATAAACCATTTTTCGGGAGTCTTTTTTTGTATATCCCAAAACCCTTTTTCAGAACTTCCTTTCTCTTTTTTAAAATAAGCATCCGTTTTTGATATCCATGCTTCATCTGAGAGTGATTTCCCCCAAACTGCCTGAGGCTCAGGCCTTCTAACGCAAAAACTTCCAAATTGCTCTAACTTTTCAAATCCACCTGAATCAATTAATTCATACGATTTACCCCAAAATTCGGGAGTATCAATAGAAATACTATCTGTGTTTTTCAATTTATGGATTGATTTGAATTTTGTTTAGGAAGAATACATTTCTTCTACCTTCTTCTTGGTTCGTGATAGTTTGATATCCATCGGCAATGAAATAAGGACCATACCAATAGTTGATTTCAGATTTTACGGTTTTTCTTACCTTATCTAATTTATCCTCAGGGATGATTTCTTGAACTCTTAACGCTTCATCTTTTCCATTATTCGAAATGGATTTGGTGATAATTTGATCATTTTGATGGTAGGATAAATACACCGTATTACTAACTACGGATGCTTTTATTTTCTGAATCAACTTTGATTCCCGACTATCATTTAAATCAATGCAATGATCCCAAAGCAATTTTCCATCTTTATCTAACTCTGCAATGACTGCATGCGTATAAATCCAGCCATCAAATTGTTGCTGGTTGCCATATGAATTATATCCACGGTAACCCCACGGACTATAATAGCTTGAAAATGGGGAATACATTCCATAATTGCCATAACCCCAGCGATAGGGATTCATCATATTCCAATAAGGTGAATAGAACCCACCTAAGCCACCCATCATCATAGAACCCCCAAATGGACTATAATTATTGTATTTGTAATCCGGATAGAATGCCTCAGCGATGATGATGTAATTTTCTCCATTTTTGATAA
>CAMARL010000125.1 GCA_945860325.1 Spirosoma fluviale
ATTTCCTTCTCGTAGAGATTTTGTTGTGAAAATGCTGTAAATGAAAAAAGAAAAACAAAATAGGTTAAAAGCCTCATAAAGACTGAATTTGTGTTTTTAATTGTATCATTATTTACTCATTTGAGCATCTACGACAGCTATGGCAATCAAATTAACAATTTCTCTCGTAGATGAGCCTAGTTGCAACACGTGTACTGGTTTTTTAAGCCCTAATAAAATCGGCCCAATTTTTTCAATTCCAGCTATTTCTTTGACCAAATTATAGGCAATGTTAGAAGAGGATAAATTAGGAAAAATTAAAACATTAGCCCCTTTTTCGGCTAAATCACTAAAAGGATGATTCTCTTTCAGCAACTCGATGTTGAAGGGTAAGTGGGCTTGAATTTCACCGTCAACAATCATATTGGGATTTCTTTGTTTTAGTATTTGGACCGCGCTTTTCATCTTTTTAGCGTCTTCCCCTTCTGCACTTCCAAAATTTGAATAGGTGATCAAAGCGATACGTGGTTTGATATTAAAATTTTCCACTTGCTTGGCCGACAACTCCGCAATTTCCACGATTTCCTCCGCACTTGGATTAAAATTCACCGTTGTGTCCGCTAAAAATAAAGGGCCAAAACGAGTCATCAAAATATACATTCCTGACACTTTTTGAACACCTTCTTTTTTTCCTATCGCCTGCAAAGCTGGTCGAACAGTATCTGGATAATTACGGCTCATTCCTCCAATCATCGCATCCGCATCACCGGTACTGACCATCATACTTCCAAAATAATTTCTTCTTCGAATGATTTTTTGTGCATCTGCTTTGTTTAAACCTTGTCTTTGTCGGCGAATAAATAATAACTCACTATAGCGATTTGTGCGTTCTTTATCTTCATCAGCTACTGGTAAATAGGGATCAATAATTTCAACTCCTGGCAACTTAATTGAATTTTCATCCAAAATTTGTTGGATTACCTCCCGATTTCCTAATAAAATAGGCGTAGCAATTCCATCCTGCAACACTTCTTGGGCTGCTTTTAATACGGAAAGATTTTCGGCATCAGCCAAAACAACTCTTTTTGGCTTTGTTTTGGCCTTGTTGATAATCACTTTCATCAACGTATTATCTAGGCCTAACCTCTTTGACAATTGAAGCTCGTAGGATTCCCAGTTTTCAATGGGATGCTTGGCCACACCAGATTTCATTGCCGCCAAAGCCACCGCTGGGGCAACGGTAATTAATAGCCTCGGATCTACGGGTTTAGGAATTATATACTCTCTACCAAAAACAATATTGTCCTGTCCATAGGCCAAATTAACAATATCTGGAACCGGCTTTTTCGCCAAATCGGCCAACGCATACACGGCGGCTAATTTCATTTCTTCGTTAATTACTTTAGATCGCACATCGAGTGCCCCTCTAAAAATATATGGAAATCCAAGTACGTTATTTACTTGGTTTGGATAATCACTCCGACCTGTAGCAAAAATAATATCCTTGCGCGCATTCAAAGCTTTATCATAAGCAATCTCAGGCGTTGGGTTTGCCATCGCAAAAACGATACAATCCTTCGCCATGGGCTTAATCATTTCTTCTGAAAGAATATCTCCTTTTGAAAGGCCGACAAATACATCTGCGCCCACTAAAGCCTCCGTCAAGCTTGTTTCAGGTGAAAAATGGTCATTGGCAAATTCAGCCTTCCGACCGTCTAAGTTGGTCCGGCTTGGGTGAATAAGTCCCTTCGAATCAAACATTAAAATGTTTTGTTTTTGAGCCCCTAAGGAACAATAAAGCCGAGTACAAGAAGTCGCTGAAGCGCCAGCCCCATTAATAATAATTTTTACTTTTGAAATATCTTTTTTGACAATCTCCAACGCATTTAAAAGCGCCGCCGCACTAATAATGGCGGTACCATGTTGGTCATCATGCATGACGGGAATATCCAATTCGGCCTTTAAGCGCTCTTCGATTTCAAAACATTCCGGAGCCGAAATATCCTCTAAATTAATCCCGCCAAAGGTGGGCTCTAAAATTTTGACTGTCCGAACAAATTCATCCACATTTTTGGTGTTCAACTCAAGATCAAACACGTCGATATCCGCATAGATTTTAAAAAGCAAACCCTTCCCCTCCATCACAGGTTTACTCGCTCCGGGTCCAATATCCCCAAGGCCCAGCACAGCGGTGCCGTTGGAAATTACGGCGACCAAATTTCCTTTCGCCGTGTACTTGTAAATATCTTCTGGGTTAGCCGCAATTTCTAAACAAGGGTCTGCAACCCCAGGGGAATAGGCTAATGTCAAATCCTTTTGAGACGCTGTTTCTTTAGATGGAATGACCTCGATTTTTCCTGGTCTACCTTTTGCGTGATAATGAAGAGCTTCTTCTTTTAATATATTTTTATCGGCCATGTTCGTTTATTGATGAAAATTAGATTCTTGATAAATCTAGCGCAAGGTTACGAAATTATCAGGTGAAAGCACTAAAATCACTTGTCTTTCCTTAGGTAAAAATTCGGATGGAATTATTGTCGCAGAATTCAACATGCATTGGACTTTTAGAGTCAAAAATTAATCTACGGTGTAACGCTATTGAAAATTAATTTAGTTTTATCTAAAACCGTGACCGTTGATATGGCTTTTGTCAACACCTCATAGGTCACCGCAGTTGTACTCTTTGTTGGTAAAGTCGCTGGTGTCTCAGATAAGGCATAAATGGTCAGGATGTACTGTTGCGTTCCCGCTCCCGCAGAACAAGGCGAGGTGTAAGAGATATTGTTTCCATCCTTGTTTACCCCCATAAACCAAGGCCCTTTATTAGCCTCAGCATACAAGATTTTATTCACGGTTTTGTCTATTCCCCACAATAATAAATAACTACTGTATTTGGTACTGTCCGATGAATTTGGATAATGAATCATGGTGATGGCAAAAGATGTTGCTTTTGCTGGCGCATTTTCCCAGGCCAATGGAATGCTATTTTCAATGCCATTGACCTTTTTTTCACATTTAAAGGCGTTTAATAAAACCCCATTTACAACGGCGGTACTTGTTAATTTAAATCCCGAAGCAGACACTGTAGGAGTCGGGGTTGTCGTCGTTGTCCCGGTATTGGTTGTTGCAGCAGGTGTTACGACGGTTTCTTTGCTACAAGCCAATGTAAATATTGAAAATGCGAAAAAATAAAATAGGAGTTTGAAATCATTCATTTGGGCGGATTATTATCTATTTAAACAGGTTCATTTATTTACAAATATCTCTAATTATTTTCAAATGATGTTCCGTGTGCACCTCCATAAAAACGTACGTTTCACGAACATTTACCTGACCAAAAAAGGGATGCACAAAAAAGTGATTTGGGTTGCAATTCCCTAATAAAAGAATATTTTCTTTGGCTAGCTCAATAGCTGAATGTAAACTCGATTCCGTGATTTCCTCCGTAGGTAAAATTCTTTTAGGGGCGTTCACTTTCCCTCTAGGGATTCTTTTCGTTAAAAATACATAGGATTTACGCCAATTAAATTTAGGCTTATACTCATCTGGGTTCGAACGAATTAAAGCAGCAATAACTTGATTCATTACTCGTAAAGAATGGTCTATTTGCCAACCAATGCTTGCAATTGACACCGCAACATTTTGTATCTCTGACTGAGAGATATAAGCTGATAATTCCGCCAGTTGTTTAGCTATTTTTTCCATCCATTCTAAATATTCACACAAATTTAAGCTAATTAAGAACGTTGCACAATGCGATTTTATTATTTAGATTTAATCTTAAATTTTATCGGGTGGTTTATTTTTTAAAATTTTGGGTTAAGCTAGCGCTAAGGATATTTTGCCCCAAGGTAAACATCGCGAATCAGCATTATTTAAATTCCAAGGGTCCGCTTTTAATGGTGGCCAACCACCCAAATTCATTTTTAGACGCGGTCATTATTGGCGCCTTTTATCAAAGAAAAATACATTTTTTAGCCCGAGGAGACGTTTTTCAAAATCCCATATTTGGATACCTGCTCCGATCCATTGGCATGATTCCAGTTTTTAGGGCAAGGGAAGGAAAGGAACATTTGCACAGAAATAGTCATACATTTCAAGAATCTGTCGACATCATTAAAGAGGGCGGCGCTGTTTTAATTTTCATTGAAGGTATCTGTTTAAACACACATGAGATTCAACCATTTAAAAAAGGCGCCTCTAGAATTTTAGAAACGCTGCATGCCCTTGACATTTTTCCCCATGTTCATGTCATCGGAATCGCATATAATTCATTTAGAGGTATAGGCAAAAGCGTGAATATTGACATCTCTGAAATCGAGTCTATTAAACCCATTATTGAACCGAGTGACCGACTTTTTTTCAATGCTTCCGCGATGCAAAAAATGTCAAAAAATATCACTGTTCCGATGGAAAAAACATTCGTTTCTCATGGGTTGCCCTATTATTTCCATCTTCCCTATTATCGATTGATTGAATATGGTGTTGGCCTAAAATTTAAGCAAACCGTATTTTTTGATTCGGTGCTTTTTGCCGCTTTATTATTTACATATCCCATTTATTTGGCTCTTTGGGCTTGGCTTTTATGTGCTATTGGAATCCCTACATTAATCGCCAGCATACTCGTCTTTTTGATGCCGATTTTGGGAGCAAAAATTATAAAATTAGCTTAGTTTATCGGCAATTAAGCGATCATTAGATAAGCGAGGAACCTTGTTTTGTCCACCTAATTTTCCCTCCGATTTCATGTAATTAATAAATGCATTTTTCTTCAGCGGCGTTAAAACGAGTGTTTGTAAAATACCGCCAGCGATCAAGTCTTTGTAGTAAATGTTTTGCTGCTGCATGGATTTTTCCAAAGCGTCTTTAAACAAATAAATGTTTTTGGGTTTCTTCGAAAACTCAACGAGCCACTCATGATAAGGAAGCTCGCCAGGGGCAGGATTAATTTGGGGAGCTAAAGTAAACTCAACAATATTGGCCTCTGGGCATGCAGTCAAAGCCGCTTTCATCGCGCGCTCGACTTCCTCCGCAATAACATGTTCGCCAAATGCAGAAATAAAATGTTTAATCCTCCCTGTGACAATAATTCGATACGGGTTTAGGGACACAAATTTAACCGTATCGCCGATGGAATAGGCCCAAAGGCCAGCATTCGTTGTTAATAAAAGGGCATAATTTACGCCTAGCTCCACTTCCGCCAAACACAATCTCTTCGGCTCTGCGGAAAAATAGGTATCCGTAGGCACAAATTCATAAAAGATTCCTCCGTCTACATTAAGCAATAAACCCTCCTCGCCACTTGAATCCTGAAAAGCAATAAAGCCCTCAGAAGCCGGATACGTTTCAAGCACATCCACTTCTCGGCCTATCGACGACATTAATTTTTGCCTATATGGTTCGAAGTTGACCCCTCCGGTGACAAACAATTGAAAATCTGGAAATAAATCGCCCACTTTTTGACCTGTCAACTCCTCCAGCCGATCAAAATACATTTGAACCCAAGGAGGAATTCCTGAGATTAATCCCATCCGCTGAGTATGGGTCTCCTGAACAATCTCCGTAAGTTTTTCCTCCCAATCATCGATGCAATTCGTCTGATAAGTGGGCAATTGATTCCCCCTTAAATAACTGGGAACATGGTGATTTACGATACCAGATAATCGGCCCGTAGGTATCCCATTTTTAATGTCCAATTCGGGAGAGCCTGATAAAAAAATTAATTTCCGATCTAAAAAAGCCGCATTTCCACTGTAAAAAACATAGTGCAAAAGATCGTCTCGCGCGCCTTGAATATGAAATGGCATGGTCTCTTTTGAAATGGGAATGTATTTAACCCCAGAAGATGTACCCGATGTTTTGCCAAAATATGCAGGC
>CAMARL010000126.1 GCA_945860325.1 Spirosoma fluviale
TCCAAAGATGTATTCCCAAATTGGCGTAAATACAAAGAATTTGGTGGAGGCGGTATGACGGATTGGGGCGCACACATGTTTGATATAGTCCAATGGGCGCTCGACATGGATGGAAGTGGTCCAGTAAAAGTGGATGCTCCTAAAACCAATGGCAATGAATTTTTAACCTATACGTATGCCAATGGCATCACGATGACGCATCAGCCTTGGGAGTGGAATAACGGAATTGAATTTGTAGGTACCGAAGGTACTTTACGCGTTCAAAGAAAGAAATTAGAAACTTCTAAACCAGAGTTGAAAGATCGTATCATTGGAGCTAATGAGAAGCATGTGTACGCCAGCAATAATCATTACAAAGATTTCTTAAACGCTATTCGTAATCGGTCAATGCCTATTTGTGACGTGGAGATTGGTCATAGAACTGCCTCTGTATGTAACATAGGGAATATTGCCTATGCGCTAAATAAATCGTTAACTTGGAATCCCAAATCCGAAAAATTCAATGATGCCACAGCAAATACTTTGCTAGGTAGAAAAATGAATGCTCAATGGGGCATTAAACTTTAAATCAAATCTAAACTTAATAAATAATGAAAAATGTAATTGTAGTATTCTTGGTTTTAATGACTTTGCAAGTATCAGCTCAAGGAAAAAAATGGGTTGAATTATTCGACGGTAAATCATTGAATAATTGGAAAATTAATGAAAGTCCAGCCTCTTTTAGAGTAGAAAATGCTTCTATTATTATTGAAGGACCTCGTGGACACTTGTTTTATGATGGTCCTGTGGGGGATCATAATTTCAAAGATTTTGAAGTTCAAGCAACCGTGATGACTTTCCCTGGATCAAATTCAGGTTTATATGTTTGCACAGATTTTTTACCTGTAGGTTTTCCTTCAGTAGGATATGAAGTGCAAGTAAACAACTCACATACTGATTGGCGCAGAACGGCTTCTTTGTATAATATCGTGGATACATCAGAGCGTTTTGTCAAAGATGAGGAGTGGTTTGATTTGAATGTGACCGTTAAAGGAAATCGAATCGTAACTAAAATAAATGGAGTAACGGTGGTGGATTATACTCAACCAGAGAATCCTTTACGTAGCAAAGGCCAAGAACAACGCTTTATCAAAAGTGGAACAATTGCTCTTCAGGCGCATGATCCCAAAAGTAAAGTAGCTTACAAAAGCATCAAAGTTAGATCTCTATAATATGGAGGTTGATTTTTTAGGCATAAAAAAAGAGGAGCATTGGCTCCTCTTTTGATTTATATATGGGGTAGATTATAAATCGACCGCTTCTCCATAAGCCGCTTCTGTGGCACCTTTAAATGCCTCAGACATCGTAGGATGTGGATGAATGGATTTCATGATTTCGTATGCAGTACTTTCTAATTTTCTCACCACCACGGCTTCGGCAATTAATTCAGTTACATTGTATCCAATCATGTGGGCGCCAAGTAATTCACCATATTTGGCATCATAAATGACTTTAACAAATCCTTCTCTAGCTCCGGCAGCTGTCGCTTTACCTGAGGCTACAAAAGGGAATTTCCCCACTTTAATTTCATATCCAGCTTCGATCGCTTTTTTCTCCGTCATTCCCACGGAAGCGATTTCTGGGGTACAATAGGTACAACCCGGAATGTTACTGTAATCCAAAGCTTCTGTCTTATGACCTGCGATTTTCTCTACACAAATAATGCCTTCAGCTGTGGCTACGTGAGCCAAAGCCGGGCCTGGAGTTACGTCACCTATGGCATAATAGCCTGGAATATTCGTTTCGTACCAAGCATTAACAGGGATTTTACCTTTATCCACAATAATTCCAACCTCCTCAAGGCCTATGTTTTCAAGATTTGAAATGACACCTGCCGCCGATAAAACAATATCACACGATATTTCTTGATTTCCAGTAGGCGTTTTGATGCTTACTTTGCAACCTTTTCCTTTGGTATCTACTTTCTCAACACTTGAATTGGTCAAGATATCAATACCCATTTTTTTGTATTGCTTGGCCAGCTCTTTGGAAACATCTTCATCTTCTACCGGCACTACATTCGGAAGAAACTCAACAATAGTCACTTTCGTGCCCATCGCAGCATATACATACGCAAATTCTACGCCTATGGCTCCTGAGCCTATGATGACCAACGAATCTGGACGTTTTTCCAAACTCATGGCTTTACGATATTCGATTACTTTTTCTCCGTCAATGGGGATATTTGGCAATGCACGAGCACGTGCACCTGTGGCTATCATAATGTATTTTCCGTCGTAAATGACCGACTTACCTTCTGCGTCAATGACCTCTACTTTTTTACCGGGTTTTACTTTCCCGGTTCCCATGATGACGTCAATTTTATTTTTTTTCATCAAAAATTGCACGCCTTTGCTCATGCTGTCAGCGACGCCGCGAGAACGAGAAATGACAGCTGAGAAATCAGCTTCGGCTCCTTTGACTGTAATTCCATAGTCAGAGGCATGTTTGATGTATTCAAAAACTTGGGCAGATTTCAAAAGTGCTTTAGTCGGTATACATCCCCAGTTTAGGCATATTCCCCCTAAGGATTCCTTTTCAATTACCGCACATTTTAAACCTAATTGAGAAGCTCGGATAGCTGCTACATAACCTCCAGGGCCTGAGCCTACCACGATCAAATCGTAAGATTGCGCCATTTTATTAATGATTTATATGAATGAGGCCGCAATTTAGCACAAAATCGGGTATATTTGCACTTTATAAAGAAGAAAATCACATGACTAAGGACAGGTTCAATGACCTGAAAGCCAGAATAGAGGCTTTAAGGAGGTATCTTTGACTACGATCACAAAAAATATTTAATTTCAGAATTAGAAACGGTCACGTTGGATCCTGCATTTTGGGATAATCCTGTGAAGGCTGAAACCACCATGAGGGAGATGCGGGGGTTGAAGTTTTGGACCGACGGATTTGACCAATTAGCTAATGCTCAAGGCGATTTAGAAACCATCTGGGAATTTTACGAAATGCAAGAAGCCTCCGAAGCGGAAGTAGATGCGGAAGGCGATAAATTAGAGGCCAAGTTAGAGGCGCTGGAATTTCGTAAAATGATGTCTGATGAGGGGGATAATATGAGTGCTGTACTCGAAATTAACGCGGGTGCCGGAGGTACGGAATCACAGGACTGGGCGTCCATGTTGTTACGAATGTATCAAATGTGGTCCGAAAAAAATGGATTTAAGCTTCGCTTGGTTGACCAAAATGATGGAGATGTTGCGGGTATAAAATCAGTCACCATCGAGGTGGACGGAGAATTTGCCTATGGAAATTTAAAATCTGAAAATGGCGTTCATCGCCTCGTTCGAATCTCACCATTTGATTCAAATGCGCGTCGGCATACCTCATTTGCTTCCGTATATGTGTGCCCTTTAGCGGATGATACGATTGAAATTGACATTAATCCTGCCGATATTGATTGGGATACGTTTCGTTCAGGCGGCGCTGGTGGTCAAAATGTCAATAAAGTAGAAACCGCCGTACGTTTAACTCATAAACCTTCGGGAATTATCATTGCGTGCCAACAAGAACGTTCGCAGTTGATGAATAAGGAAGTGGCCCTTCGATTATTGAAGTCAAAACTATACCAAATCGAGATTGATAAGCGCAATGCTGCTCGTGCTGAAGTGGAGGCTGGTAAAAAGAAAATTGAATGGGGTTCTCAAATTAGATCTTATGTGTTAGATGATCGCCGTGTGAAGGATCATCGCACTAACCATCAAACTTCAAATACCGATGCAGTATTGGACGGAGAAATCAATGATTTTATTAAGGCCTATTTAATGGAGAATTAGCCAATTTTATTTTTGCTTTTTTTGATTGGTCGGGGTGCATTTTAGCTTTACTAACTTTTAAAAAGTTAGTAAAGCTTGCTGAAAGCGCTACAAAAAAAGCAAACGTTTGAGATTTTGATTTATTGTTCTTTTGAGAGCGATTCTTCCTCAAGATTTTTGAGATAATCAACTAACTTATCTTTTGCCATCGATAGTGCAACGGCTAATAAATAGGATTTAATGGCTGACCCTAAAAACGAGGCTTCCTTTTTTTCTTCCTTTTTAGATTCACTACCTCCCGAGAAAAGAGAATAGATCAAATAACTTCCTGCAACAATTCCCCCGGCAATTAATATTTGATTACCGCGTTCCTTGGCTATTTTTTTCAAATCGTCCATTTCTAACGAAATATTTGATTTCACTTCATTTGCTTGCACTTCTAATGCTTTACGTTTATTCTCTAAATCAGTCATGATCGTTCTCGTTGGCATTTGTAAATTCGTCAACTTCCTCCACATCAATTAAAGGAACATCTGGATTTTTTTTATTCAAAGAATAGATGATTATTATACTAATGATGAGCGCAATAACGGACACACATATGTGTCCCATAAAAGAGCTTTCAAAATAATCATTCAGCAAGTTTGCAAGTCCCAGTAATAAGAATAAAAGGGTAATGCCAACGGCAAATGCGGCTAATATAAATTTGAAAATTCTGGATAATAATTCTTCTAAACGTTCTTGGATGTCCAATTTCACCAACTCCAATTGAGTTTTGATGTATTTGGTGACCAAGTCTACAAGTTTAGAATTATCAAAAATCCCCATTTATCGTTGTTTTAATTTTGCCTCAATGGAATGTTGCGTATGTGGAACTAAACGTAAACGCTCTTTGGAAATTAATTTTCCGGATTCTACGCATACGCCATAAGTTCCATTTTTAATTCTCATTAACGCTTTTTCAAGGCTTCCAACAAATTTTTGTAATCGAACGGCTAATTGGTTCATGTTTTCTTTTTCGGCAGTTTCTGCACCGTCTTCCATGACCTTTGAATTCCCGGAGGTTTTATCCGTTCCGCTGTCGTTCTTTTTTGAAAGTGTTTCTCTTAAATAAGTTAATTCTGACCTTGAGTCTTCTAATTTTTCTAAAATTATTTGTTCAAATTCTTTTAACTCCTCCGCCGAATAGCGTTGTTTTTCTTCGTTTCCCATAATAAATATCGAATGATTAAGAATGGTAAATATCAAAGATTTTACTCAAAACGCTTGAAAATCAAACCTTTAATATTTTTAGCTAACATTTCTACAAAGATAATTTTATATGATTGATTTAGGTAATTATTGATATAAAATCTATGACAATTTTTTTTTCCAAGTATAAAATCCTCTAAAAGCAAAGATTAGGAAGATGACGTAAAGTATTGCTGTTTCGTTCATTCCCTTATAAATATAGATTCCGATGTAAATAGTATTCACAAAAATCCATACAAGCCAGTTTTCAATTTTCATTTTAGCCGCCAAATAAGTACCCCAGATACTAAAACCTGTTAAAGTTGCATCTAAATATGGGAGGGAAACGTTGGATATTTCATGATGTAAGTAGCCCGAGACTACCCCAAAAATAATAGATCCTCCGATGCCGATTAAAATGTTGGGTCCACTAGACTGACTGACTTCTAACAATTGGCCAGGTTGATTCCATTGCACAAATCCATAAATAGCCATGGCCATAAATACTCCTTGCAATTCCATGTCGGAGTATAGACCTACCCGATAAAAAAGAATGCCGTAGATGAAGGAAGCGATGAAATTCCAAATCCAGGCAATTTTATGTTGTTTGGTGGAATAAAATACACCCAGAAGAGCCGTTATTATTCCTGCATATTCTAAGCCATGTGCTTGTATAAATTCGATCATTTTATTTTTTGAAAATGAGCACAAAAATGACTGATTTCACAAACTTGGCATTTGGGGGTTCTGGCCAAGCATACATATCTTCCATGTAAAATTAACCAATGG
>CAMARL010000127.1 GCA_945860325.1 Spirosoma fluviale
ATGTACGCAATAGCTAAGCCAGCAAAATGAAGCAGCAACCTTGATAAGAATATGGAGCCGATAGGACGGGTGTTCACCTCTTCCCATCTCGAACAGAGAAGTTAAGCCCCGCACCGCTGATGATACTGGGATCAAACCCGGGAAAGTAAGTAAGCTCCAAGTTATTAAAAGACCGCATCGTAAGATCGCGGTTTTTTTTTGCCCCATTAATACCTATTACCTGATACCTATTACCTGATACCTAATACTTATTATCTAATACTTATTATCTATTAACTGTTACTTATCACCTGATTTATTGACTTAACTTGAATTTTCATATCTTTGCCCCATGACCATTCTATACATTTCCATCGCCATTCTTGTAAGCGCTGTCCTAACCTATCTTCTACTAAATGGCAAAATAGCTTTACTTAATAACCAATTAGCTCAAGCCGACGCAAACCAACATAAAATCACACAATTAGAAGCCGATAATAAAGCGATGTTTGGGAAATTATCCCAACTAGAAGGCCAAAATGAAACACTGAAACAAACAGTAGATAGCCAAAAAGCAGATGAAGAAAAGCTAAGAAAAATATTAGTCGATGTAAGTAACGATTCCGTACTAAGACAAGGGAAAATGTTGAGCGACCAACAACAAGTCAAATTGAACGATGTATTAAATCCATTGAAAGAAAAACTTAAAGAATTTGAGGAAAAAGTCAACTTAGGTCAAAAAAATAGCTTAGAACAAAGCACCATTTTAATGGAGCAAATCAAAAACCTAACGAGCTTAAACCAAACAGTAACTCAAAAAACAGAAGACCTAACCAATGCACTAAAAGGCTCAAACAAGTCACAAGGAAACTGGGGTGAAATGATCTTAGAGCGTGTTTTAGAAAGCTCAGGCCTGAAAAAAGGCATGGAATATGAAACACAATTTGTCACCAAAAATCAAATACAAGAGACCATAAAACCAGACGCAGTCATATTTTTACCCGACAATAAAAACATCATTATTGACTCAAAAGTATCATTAACAGCCTATGAAAGATTTACAAGTGCTGATGACGGGACCATCGAAAAAGAACAAGCGCTTAAAGAACATATCGAATCACTTAAATCACACATCAAACTACTTTCCGCTAAGGACTATCACACGAGTCTTGATCTTAATAGCCCAGATTTTACCTTGTTATTTATCCCCATTGAGTCTGGTTTTGTAGCAACCATCAGTCAAGATTATAGTCTTTTCAACTACGCATGGGAAAGAAAAATAGTTTTGGTTTCCCCTTCTACCCTATTGGCCACTTTAAGGACCATCGCTTCCGTTTGGAAAACAGAATACCAAACCCGAAATGCCATTGAAATAGCCCGACAAGCCGGAGATTTATACGATAAGTTTGTTGGCTTTACCCAAGACATGGAAGATGTAGGCAAACACATTAAAAAGGCGGAAGATTCCCACCAAAATGCCCTTAACAAATTAAGTACCGGAAAAGGAAACCTAGTTACCCGAGCCCAAAATCTACATAAACTTGGCGTTAAGTCAAATAAGAAACTTAATTCTGGCCTGATTCAAGAAGAGGAAGAGGAGGAATAAATTAGGTAACAGGTATCAAAATCAGGTAATAGGTAATAGGTAAAAAGTAATAGGTAATAGATATCAAAATCAGGTAATAAGTGTAATAGTTGTTAGGTAACAGGTTGTCAGTAATAGGAATTACCTAATTAATTTTTACTATTACTTTTTACCTAATACCTATTACCTAAACTACGCTTTCTTTAGAAACTCTGTCCTCAAAACCATCATAGATTTATCTACTTTACCTTCGATTTCATCGGCACCATCCGTTAAACGAATATTTCTCACCATCGTGCCTCTTTTAATAATTCCAGATGAGCCTCGCACTTTTAAATCTTTAATCACTGTAACCGAGTCCCCTTCTTTTAGAATTGCTCCATGACTATCGCGAACGATCATCTCATCTTCTTCACTCATTTGGTCTAGTTTAAATGTATACCGGCACTTATAAATGACTATTATTTCTTATCCCACGTATTTTTACTATTCCTAAAACCTAATAGTCTTTGAGCTAAATCAGGACGCTTCAAAAAAGTTAATCGATTGCGAATCCAATCTTTGTACTCAGGTTTATACCAGAAAAAATATTTATTTTGATTCTGCTTTTCTTCTTTGGTCTTAGCCGTTTTAATCGGTTGTAAAGTATACGGATGCACTCCTGAATAATAAATCACCTCAGCCACCGTCATAGGTGTTGGCGTAAAATCTTGTACCTGCTCTAAATGAAAACCTAAATCCTTTGTTTCCGCAGCTAAATTAGCCATATCTTCTTCCTCGCAACCCGGATGAGATGAAATGAAATACGGAATTAAAGGTTGCTTTAAGCCAAACTTTGCCGAAATCGCATCATACTTCTTTTTAAATGCATGAAAATACTTAAACGAAGGTTTGCGCATGACACGTAAAGTGGCATCTGAAGTATGTTCCGGAGCAACCTTTAATCGACCCGACACATGCCGAGTAATCAATTGTTCCATGTATTCATCATGGTTGCCATCTTGATTATTTTTATTGAAATCATCTACTAATAAATCATAGCGCACACCTGAGCCAACAAACGCCTTCTTGATTCCTGGGTGTGCATCAACTTTCCGATAAATTTCAGTCATTGGCTTATGTGAAGTATCCAAATTATTACAAATCACCGGGTGAATACAAGATGGACTCACACACCGAGCACAAATTGCCTCATCTTTCCCCTTCATCTTATACATATTGGCCGAAGGTCCACCCAAATCAGAAATATAGCCTTTGAAATCAGGCGCCTTCGTAATCTGTTCAACCTCCCTCATGATCGAGGCCTCACTCCTGGAGGCAATAAACTTGCCCTGATGAGCTGAAATAGTACAAAAACTACAACCCCCAAAACATCCTCGGTGCATATTCACAGAAAACTTAATCATCTCAAAAGCAGGAATCGGTCCACGCTTACGATATTTCGGATGAGGTAATCGAGTATAAGGTAAATCAAAGGATTTATCCATCTCAACCTCCTCCATCGTCTTAAATGGGGGGTTAATGACTAATATTTCTTCGCCAACAGCCTGCGTAATTCGATTAGCCTGCCATTTATTGGATTCAACTTCCACAACCTTAAAGTTGGAAGCATATTTAATTTTATCTTCTAAACATACCTCATGACTAGATAACTCTACCGTTTGCCAATCCGTTGGAGGTAAAGCATCAGCCTTTGATTGCAAAAAAGCAACCTGATTAATGTGCGTCAAATCACGTAAGTTTTTACCTTCTTTGACCCCGCGCATAATTTCGCGCAGTGGTTGCTCCCCCATTCCATAGACCAACATATCCGCCCCAGAATCCACTAAAATCGAAGGGAATAATTTGTCTGCCCAATAATCATAATGAGTTACTCTACGTAAGGAAGCCTCAATACCCCCAATTAAAACAGGCACATCAGGGTAAATCTCTTTTAATATTTTGGAATATACCGTGGTCGCATAATCAGGTCTAAATCCTGATTCTCCCCCAGGTGTATAGGAATCATTCGAACGCAAACGCTTATTCGCCGTATAATGATTCACCATCGAATCCATACAACCCGCCGTTACACCGAAAAAATACTTGGGTTTACCTAATTTTTTGAAATCTCGTAAGTCATCTTGCCAGTTGGGCTGTGCGACTATCCCCACCTTCAACCCTTCACTCTCCATAATTCTGCCTATCACCGCGGTACCAAAAGCTGGATGATCCACATAAGCATCCCCAGAAATCAAAATTACATCGAGTTCATCCCAGCCTCTTTTCTCTACTTCCTTTTTTGTCAAAGGCAACCAGTCGGTAATCGGTCTTTCATCCATTTGACAAAATTAATTCAAAAAGAGTATTTTACCTATTTCAAAAGCTTTGCTTTTAAATAATTTGCAGTTGCATTAAATACTTTCAATGTATTAGTAAATTTAAGCCAATGATGTGTATCATCCACAATGACCATGGTCTCCACAGCAACTTTACGTTTCATTAGTCGGTTCACCAGGTCAACACTCTGATTAAATGGCACATTGCGATCATCATCCGCATGAATAATGAATACCGGAGAATTCCAAGTAGCAAGAGAAGAAACGGGAGAAGACCTAAATGACAAGCTAGCAGCCCATTCAGCATCCGGAGCTCTATGAAATTCATCAGCCATTGGTTCTGCTTTTAATTGGTTTGCCCAATCATGAACGCCATGAATATCTACCCCCGCAGCAAATAATTTCGAATCTCTAGCTAATCCTAAAGCTGTTAAATAACCTCCATAAAACCCTCCATAAATGCCTATTTTTTTCGCATCCACAAAGGATTGAGTGGCTAACCACTCGCCCGCTGCCTTGATATCCAAATATTCAGAGGCCCCTAAATGTCCGGCAGATTTAGGATGTTGGAATTCATACCCATATCCAATACCCAACCTGTAATTCACAGATAAAACTATAAATCCAAGATTGGCTAAATATTGATTCAATGCATACGCGTTAGCATAATAATCAGAATAATGCCAACCTAAAAGCATTTGCCTAGGAGGGCCACCATGCACAAAAATAATGGCTGGTTTTTTCTGAGTACCATTTGAATTATCAAAAATCTGAGCATGTACGGATAAACCATCTAGAGACTTAAATATTACTTGTTTAGGTTCAATCAGTGATTTTTCAGGATATTCCGCTGGAAATAATGAGGCAGTAAGTGATTTGGGTGCCGCAGCATCTGACTTAAAAATCACCTGAGGTGCTTTTTGTGGAGTAGAACCGATGTAAACTATTCCCTTAGTATTTGCCAAAGCCAATGCAGTCCATTCATTGCCATTTCCTGGCGTTAATACTTTCATATCAGCCTTGTCAACAGACACTTGAAGAATATGTCTTCTATCCTTATCCAAAGCATCAGGACCAGTATTAACATCACATAAAAGATTTTTTCCGTCCAAACTTAAGCTTACATGTTCCACCATGAAATCACCAGGTGTTAACAACAAAGGAGTGCCACCCGAGGGAGCAATGGAATACAAATGGGGCCAACCATCATGATAAGAAGTAAATGTGATCACATTAGCGGTAGCCCAAAATAAATTTGTCGACCCGTGAGTTGTAGGTAAAGATCCCCGATTTGTTTTAGGAGCCTCCCAAACTAATTTAGAATTCTCCCCTGTTACAGGTGCAGTACGAATGCTCCAAAAAACTTTTTTCCGTTGGGTCAATGAATCAGCCTGACCACCCAAAGCGAGTGTTCTAATAAATGCGATACTTTTCCCATCAGGTGACCAACGTGGACTCATGTCCCTTGCAAATGATGGGTCAATCCATTGGATTTGATTATTTCCAATCGTCAGCGATCCAATAAATGAATGATCTCCCCTATTAGCCACAAAAACAACTTTTGAGCCATCTGGAGACCATTTTAATTGAGATACGGTACCCCTCGTTTTAAACAATTTCACAGGGGCTTCTAAAAAATCCTCGTTTTTATTGGTATCTAATTTACAAATCCACGGTTGGCCTTCTTTAATGTAGGCAACCACGTCATTTTTAGGAGAAATAACGGGTTCATCCCCTTCTGAAATAATTCGAATAGGTCCACCGGCAAAGGCTATTTGCATCACGCGAACCGTTTGGGGTTCGAGATTTCCAAATGGATTAATAGGTTTTAAATGATCGAAATTAGCGCCATGATCCCCACCACGCACAAACAAAACCCATTTCCCATCATCTGAAATAGATATCGATGTTAACTCTTGCCCATCATCTTCAGAAAAAGAAGTTAA
>CAMARL010000128.1 GCA_945860325.1 Spirosoma fluviale
CAAGGAAAGATAGAAAGATACCACCGGACCATGAAGAATGTAGTCAAGCTGCATCATTACTACATGCCAGAGGAATTAGAGGCGGCTTTAAAAGATTTTGTGGAATACTATAACCACCAGCGTTACCATGAATCCCTTCAAAATCTAACGCCTGCTGACATATATTATGGGCGTGGAGAGATGATTTTACAAGAAAGAAAACGAATTAAAATGGAAACCCTAAAACAAAGAAGATTGAACTATGAGAAAATAAAAACAGCCAAAGATTGCACAGAAAAAAAAGAAATTACACATTCACAAAAACACGAAACACTCCTTAAGGAAAAGTCTAATTAGTTTGACGACGTACAACTTGAGCTTTAAATTCATTTTAAATGAAATATATTTTTACATTATTCATTCTTTTAAATATTTCATGTAAAAAAGCGGAACTACCTGAAGTTGAAAATTTTAAAGGAAAATTAGTTATACAAGGCATTTGCATGAATTATGTAATACAAATAGTAGATGGTTCCGTAAATCCAACATTATTTGAACAAAGTTGGGTTAATCCCTCTAATAATATTACCTATAAAAATGTATTTGGTCTTGCAAGTATTTGTACTTTCCCATCTAATATTAAAGAAGGGGATGAATTTTATTTTACCATTTCAAAAAATCCTATAGTACAAAGTTGTGCACAATGCAAAGCTTACAGTCCAATACCAGCTAAAAAAATCTATATAGAAATATATAATTAATAGATTGCAATGCTCCAGTTTGTAAATTCTACATTTAAACAACTTAACACCCTACAACTAAATCATTCATTTTCTTTGATGAGGTGAAATAATACATTCATGTAAATCGTCAGCAAAAAATGGACCCATGGAAGCTATTTCTTAGAAAGTGTTTTATTTAAAATGAATTATTGCGAAATTCGATTCAAAATTAATCACTCCTTAAGGGAAAGTCCAATCAGTTTGACGACGTACACTTGGACTTTTTTCTTAAAATGTAAAAGAACATAAAATTATGAATAAACTTAAAAACCAGTTTCAGTGACTCCACCCCCACCTGCTACTTCTGGCGGTGAAGAAAAGCTCCCTAGGAATCTTGGGCTTTGGGGCATCTGGATGCTGGTAGTCAACGGCTTAATTGGCGCAGGAATTTTTGGCTTACCCGGCGGAGCGGCAACTTTGGCTGGAGAGTATAGTGTGCTGGTCTATGCATTTTGTGCGCTTTTGATCTTACCCATTATTTTGTGCTTTGCCGAACTAGGGAGCTATTTCCGAGGTACGGGTGGTCCGATCCGTTATGGGACCTTGGCATTTGGCCCTTTCGTAGGATTCCAAGGAGGCTGGTTGTATTACGTGGCTCGGTTGATTTCCTTCTCTGCCAACACGGTACTACTTACAGATTCCATTTCTTATTTTATTTCAGGGGCAAGCACGGGTACTGGAAGGATTATTTCTTTAGCAGTGATTTGTGTGGGACTAAGTGTAATCAATGTGCTAGGGTCAATCCAATCGATACGCTCAATGACGCTATTTACAGTCATCAAGTTTGCGGTTCTGATTCTCCTTCCGCTCGGAGGTTTTATAATTTTAGGATCAACGGTGATTCCCAGTTTTGTTAGTCCTATCCCTCCCTCCGAGAATTTGGGAGCTGCTACCTTGCTTTTAATCTATGCCTTTATTGGATTTGAGGGAGTGGCAGTTCCTGCTGGCGAGGCAAAGCGCCCAGAGCGGGACATACCCTTGGGATTGTTGCTAGGATTGGCTGTAGTAGCTGTCTTGTACATGGTCATCCAACTTGTATCTCAGGCTGCCGTGCCCAATCTTGCAAATTCTAAAACTCCTTTATTGGATGTTTCAGCGAGTCTTTTTGGGCCTGTTGGCGCTATAGTATTGATGGTAGGGGTTGCCGCTTCGGTACTAGCCAACTTGCTCAGTTCTATGTTTTCCGCTACTCGGGTGACCTATGCCCTATCTTTAGAAAAATCGCTACCAAGCTGGTTTGGAGAGGTTCACAGCCGGTATTTAACCCCAGCCAATTCGGTTGTATTTTTTGGGCTTGCTGCCTTTTTATTGGCTGTCTTTGGTTCGTTTACGGTGTTGGCAGCGATGACTGTGCTGTCCCGTTTATTTTTGTATGGCATGAGCTGTGCGGCTATACCCAAACTCAGATCTCAGTTTCGTGGGGAAGGGCGATTTATCTTGAAAGGGGGCTATACAATTCCTGTTTTGGGGATTGGAGCTTGTCTATGGCTCATGCTTCAAGTAAGTTTCCAATCGGTTTGGTTGACGGCTATTTTTGTAGGCATCGGCTCTTTGTTGTACTGGGTAGGAAAGAGGCAGAACTAGCTTGTTTTTTGATTCATCATTACCGATTCTGCCAACATCCAACCCTCTTTTTATCTTGATTAAATGTTTTTTTAAACGATTTTAATTAATCTCTTGCAGTTTGTTTATTATTTCTTTTCGAGTTCAGCTTAATAATTTTTCAATTTAATCCGCCAAAAGATTGGTCATGTTTCACCTCAATTTTTTACTAAATGAATGCATTTAAAATACAAAGTTTAGTTGATCGGGCACTTGGGTGCTGTAAATCGTCTGCAATAATTGGACCGATAATGATTATTATTTGACTTCGTTTAAAATTAAACAAACCCACATTTGACCTAAAAACCCCTCTCGTGCTACCTGTTTTGCTACCAACCTCGTAAAATAAAAGAATCCACTCGCTTTTAAATATTAACTAATTATTATGGGCTCAAAACTATATGCAGATTAAATTTTTTAGTCTGGAAAGGTTTAAATAAATTTTATTTTTTTTGGGATAATTATTTTTTTTTAGTATTTATGTGGGGAGTTTTTATAAAAAATCAGGTTGATTTAAATTTTAATTTTAATCTCATTTATAAATACCATATTACCTTTTTTAAAAATCCAGTTTATTTCAATCAAATTTTTCAACTTTTAATTTTTTAAATACATTTTTTGAAGATTAATTTTTAAAAAATGTTTAACCAATTAATACAAACAAACAACCCTCTTATGAAAAGAATGCTATTATTTTTTTGTGCAATGTGCATTTTCTCTGCCACAATTGCGCAAACAAGACAGATTACCGGAAAGGTAACTGGTACTGACAATCAGGTTGTCGTATCTGCAACGATCAAGATTAAGGCGAGTAATGCAGCTACAATCACGGGTGCTGATGGAACATTTAGTTTGAAAGCTCCCAATGGAAGCTTTGTGCTACAAGTCTCTTCCGTTGGATTTGCATCCAAAGAAGTGGCCGTCAGCGCATCTCAAGCTATTGTCAATGTTTCTTTGATGGAACAATCAACGGACTTAAATGAAGTCGTTGTGACTGCGCTGGGTATTAAGCGCGAAAAAAAGTCATTGACTTATGCATCTCAACAACTCGCAGGGGAGGAAATCAGAAGAGCGGCTGGTCCAAACTTCATGGAAGCCTTGAGTGGTAAAGTTGCTGGAATAGACATTAAAGTAAGTGCTTCAGGGGTTGGAGGCTCTACGAAGGCAGTATTAAGAGGTGCTAGATCACTCTCTGGAACGAGTGAGGCACTTTATGTGATTGACGGTGTGCCCATGGTGAATAACAAGGGCGGGCAACCAGGTTCTTATGGTGGCAATGACCGTGGGGATGGTCTTTCCTCTATAAATCCAGCTGATATTGAAACAGTTAACGTACTTAGGGGAGCAAATGCATCCATCTTATACGGTAGCCAGGGAGCGAATGGTGTGATTTTGATTACCACTAAAAAGGGCAAAGCAGGCAAAACAGTTGTAGATTTTAATTCTAGCACGGTTTTTGAACAAGTAACTGGGCTACCTGATCTTCAATTCGATTACGGTACGGTAGGTGGAGATTTGAATTGGTCAAAAGTAAAAGGAAATTATAAAAAGGATTATGTGAAGGATTTCTTCCAAACAGGTTCGATTGCAACAAATTCAATCAATGTAAGTGGAGGAAATAATCAGACAACCGCTTATTTTTCGTATTCTAACATTACTTCTAAAGGAGCAATTCCAACGAATACCTACGATAAAAATACGATCACGTTAAATCAATCTACCAAATTATTTAATGATAAAATCACCTTAAGTTCGAATGTTATTTTTGCGAACGAAAAGTCTTACAATCGTCCAGGTGCGGGTTATTATAACAACCCACTAACTGGTTTGTATACTTTTGCCCGCGATAAGGATTTTGCTTCTTATAAAGAAAATTACCAGGTTTTCGATGTAGCGAGAAATCTCTACAAACAATCTTGGTATTCAACGTATGAGTTTCAAAACAACCCTTATTTTGAGTTGAATAATAACTCAAAATTGGCAACGAATAACCGTGTTATTGCGAACATGAAGTTAGCCTACGATGTGATGGATCATGTTAAGTTTGAAACAAGGGCTAATATTGATTATAATGATGTATTGTATGATAATAGATATGTTGCTGGTGGTAACTCAGTTAGTGTTAGTCCCAATGGATCTTGGTCATATTCCAAATACAAGGATCAATCTTTGTATGCAGATGCAATCTTAACTTACAATAATAATTTTGGCAACTTTAGTGTAACTGGTTTGTTAGGAGCTAGTTATCAAAATAATACTTTTGGAGATGGGATGAATGTGGCCAATGGTACAATTCCTTTACAATACCCTAATTTCTTCTCTTTCTCAAACATGCCTTATAATGTCATTTTTAACTCGACCATCAATAAAACGGTCAAGCAAGGTGTATTTGCAAGTGCTAACATTGGTTATAAAGAAGTTTTATTTTTAGATGTTTCAGCGCGTAATGACTGGGCTTCTACTTTGGCATTAACCGGAAATCAATCTTATTTATATCCTGCTTTTGGTTTATCTGCCGTTATTAGCCAAATGATTCAATTGCCTGAAGCGATATCTTATTTAAAGGTAAGAGCATCGAATTCCATGACGGGCAATGAGGTTCCATTTAATGTGGTTAATCCATGGAACTCGATTGGTGGCGCTGGTGGTCCGAGTGGAATTGGGGGTATAAACCGAAATAGTCAGGTTCCATTCACAAATTTGAACCCTGAGATTATTACAAGTAACGAATTAGGTACAGATATTAAATTCTTTAATGGTCGATTAGGATTAGATTTCACTTATTATAATTCGGTGAGTACAAATCAATTTCTTTCGTTGGCTGCACCTTCTGGATCAGGTTATTCTTCCTATTTTGTAAATGCTGGAAAAATTGTAAATAAGGGTTTTGAATTAACGATTGACGCACAGCCTTTCAGAACTGATAATTTTGCTTGGAACACGAATATCAACTTGTCAAGAAACCAAAACGAAATAGTGGAATTAATTGCTTCTAATCCAAACTATCAAGTAGGTGGTGATGATGAAGGTTTTGCTTCGATTATTAAAGCAGGTGGATCATTTCAAGATTTGTACATATTTAAATTCAACAGAAACAGTGCGGGTCAAATAATTTTAAGTCCTGCTGGTGTTCCAACAAAAGCTGCTACGCAAGTAAAAGTAGGTAACGTTAATCCTGATTTAATTGCAGGCTGGAATCATAATCTTACTTATAAAGATTTCTTTGTCAGTGCGCTTATTAATGCAAAATTTGGAGGTGTAGCTTTTTCTAAAACAGAAGCGTTCTTAGATTCTTATGGTGCAAGCCAAAGATCTGCAGATGCACGATTAAACGCAACGATTCCCATTAACGCAGTATCAAGCACCGGAGCGGCGGT
>CAMARL010000129.1 GCA_945860325.1 Spirosoma fluviale
ATGAAAAATCGGTCAAAAGAGGAGAATGGAGCACCAATCAAGATTGGTCCTACACCCTAAGTCCTATTCGCGAGTGGCATGGAAAAACCTTGGGGATCATAGGAATGGGCAACATAGGCCAAGCATTCGCCAACATGGCTGAAAGTTTATGCATGCAAGTTATTTATCACCACACGAAAGATTTAAAACTAGCCAATCGGAAGTTTGTCGACATAAATGAATTAGCATCAACCTCAGATGTAATTAGTTTACACTGCCCGCTCACGGAAAAGACTGACAAAATGATTAATAGCGAATTTCTTTCCCGTATGAAAAGCAGTTCTATTTTAATCAATACATCTAGAGGTGGTTTAATTCATTCTTTAGATCTGAAATCAGCTTTGGTTTCAGGCCAAATAAGCGCAGCATTATTAGATGTGTTAGAGGTGGAACCACCGGCCGTTGGCCATCCGCTAATCGGAATTCCAAATGCCATAATCACTCCTCACATTGCTTGGATTAGCCTAGAAGCTAGAAAAAGGATTGTTACTTCTTTAGAAAATACATTGAAATTGTATATACAAGGAAAGATTGTCAACTGTGTCAATCCTTAATTAGGAACTTGGCTTTTCTGAATGCGGCTTGCTATTTTCTTTCCTTCGGATTTTGTCGGAATTTTTGGGATGACAATGGATATTAAATCGAGCTTTGGATTTAGTTTTTGAATATCAGGATGCCTCACGTCGAACTCGACTTCCCCAGATATCATTTTATATGCTCCATCAGAAATACCTGGGTGTTCATTCGAAACATTAGAAAACACTGCCAAATGACTCAAAGTGGAATCGCCGGTTAATTTTCCACCTTCCCAACTTACCACCGAGCCGCCATGAGACCAATTAAATCCTGAAAGGGTAAAGTTTTTTGCGTTAATCGTTTGAACTTCAGTCAAGGTCATGCCCAAATAAAGGCCTGAATTTGTTTTCCAATCAGCGGTTTCGCCTTTAATCGTCACATCGACGATGTTCGCATCATGGAAATACACAAACGCTTGCTTTTTGGAATTAGGGAAAATAATGCTGCCTTTCAACGTATCATCACCAATTACCCATGAGGTGTCAATGATGACATTTTCTGATCCATATTTTAATTGTAAACCTTTCAACGTCATGCAATCAAGCACTTCATTTAAACTTCCAAAATTTTGTATTTGCTTTTTTTCCTGTGAGCAGGCAAGAGAGGATATAATTATAATAAGCAGGAATGATCTTTGAAACATATTCGATTGGTTTAAAAACAAAAATAATCAAAAGAAAAAGATCTAGGCCTACGAAACGAAATACCTGACAAAAATCAATGATTAAAATGAGTAACCGAACCCGGCATTAAAATTAAGACCTTGGACCGCATAATTCAAGTAGCGTTGATACGCTTTGCCCGTTAAATTATTTCCTTGAATATGAAAACTTGTATTCGGATTGAGCTGATAATGCAATTTAACATTCAAATCCATGATGTCCTCTAATGCAACAGCCTTTTGTGTTTTCACATCACGAGCAAACAAACCATTTATCAAATATACATCGGGTGACAATAAAAGTTTATTGGATAATCTAATTGAATTGGTCCAAGAAGCAACCAAATTAGGTCTGTGAAACGGCTTTTCAATGATTAAGTTGTCGTAAGTGGCCGCGTCAAATTTTATCCCTGTGGTAATTCCCTCAGCCATCTTAAAATTAAAGTGACCTGTTAAATTGACTACTTTAACCTTCTTTTCATCCCCGACGTAAATCAATTCAAAAGCACCATTTTGAGTCATTGAATTAACAAAAAATGGAAGATCTGCATATTCAGAATAAGCATACTTAAGCTCAAAGTCGACGTATTTTTCAGTAGTTCCTTTGATTCCACCATATACATTTCCAACCTGGCTTGTATTTTTAACCAGAGTTTTGGCTCCAAGCCAAGGCAATTCAGCTGTAAAATTGGACAAAGAATTAAACTGAACATCTCCTCCTATCCCACCAAATAAATGAAAAATATCAGAAGGTGCATAATCAATCGATATTTGCGGAAAAACGCTCCCTTGTGATTTAGTCGCTATTCCATCACTCGAATTAATGATATTTAAACCTACTTGCAAGGCAATTCGAGCCCCTGAAAACTGGATTTTTGGTTTTAAGCGATAAAATTGTCTACTAAAACTTGTCCCTTGCTTAAGTTCCGACAAGATGAAATCAGCATCAATCTCCCCAATCAAAGTTGGACTAAAATCAGTTGAATATTGAAATTTGGATTGAGAAACCCATTCCGATTCATTTCGTTGGTTTGAGAAAAAATTAAAGGATGATGTACCTGAATAATCAGATTTACCTTCCTTGTCTGAATTACTAAAATTACCTGAAACTAGAAAACGATTATTAACAACTTCGATATCCCGTATCGTATAATACTTGGGAATTTCTTGCATGCCATAAAAAGCAGTGGAATTTTCTTTATAAGAAACCCGACTATCCCAAAAAACTTTCTTACCAAAACTTCGACTAGAAAAGCGAACTTCATTCTCACTTCTTCCTGAATATTCATTTAAAACAGAACCTGTTTGATTGGCATCATGATTAACATACAGGCCTAAAAATTTATTCTCACTCGGAGCATAACCTGTATTAAAATTAAATAACGTTCGGCCATAATTCCCAATTCCAAATTTGGCGATATTCGTGTTTTTAACGGTTATAATAGCTAATTTCGAACCATTAACTTGCAATTTCAAAGCTTCAGGTTCCGTAAACTTAGCCAACGAATCTAAGGGCCAATCCCTTGAATCCATTTTCAAAATAACAGTTGGCGATTCTATTTTAAAGGAAGGCAATTCGTCAAATTTGCGATCTGAAACCTTTAAATCAATCGTCTTTTTCGCTCCACCAAACGTGGTTATGACACTCCGATCAATTGTACCCTTCTGGGCCAATAAGGTAGGATCAGCAAGCAAGCCAACAAGCCACAAAAAATGCGTCAGAAGAATCCTATTGACTTTAACCATGTGTGTGTTTATTGATAACATACTTATTTTAATGCTTGTAATTTAACTTTGGCCAACTTCTTAATTTCAGTATCACTGGAACTTTCGATCAAACTAGATAAGATAGCTTTGCTTTGTGGGATGTTTTTCAAATTGGCAAAATTATCTGCCAATAATAAAAAGGCTTTCCCAACAACTGAGGCTTCCGCATCATAAAAACGACCGGCCTTATCCACAAAATTTAACCTAATATGATCATTCGATTCTTTGTATTTGGCATCATTCGACAACATGGTTGCAAGGCGTAGGGAAGCCTGAGCTCCTTTTGAAAACGAGTCAAATTTTGTCGTCTCGACTAACCATTGGGTTTCTTTCTGTTTATCCCCTTTCAGTTCGTATCCTTTGGCAATCTCCTCCGTATAGACCGACAAAACAAGCGAATCTTTCGTTGCCAATTGGCCAAAGTGATTAGCCGCGGAGTCCAAATAACCCATTTTTAAATATCCTTTCATAATGCCCGTGCTAGATACTGAAAAGAGTGAATCAACCGAACTCTTTAGCACTTTTTTATAGAGATCCGTCGACTGAGCATAATTTTTTAATTGGAAATGAGATTCAGCCAAATAATAATTAGCCTGAGCGACACTTTCGAATGTTGGATATTTTGTTAAAAACTTTTGTCCCAAAAGTGTTACTTCTTTGTATCGTTTTATATTAAAACTCATACGAACATTTTCAAAACTTCGATCCGCATTGTCTTCATCCTCTGGATTGGCCAATTCAAATTTTTCAGAAATAGCGATAAATTCCAACGAACGATTTGTTCGGGTTAACATTTCCCGCAATCCAACAATCGCATCTTTGGCAGACGGATCTTTAGGGAATTCGTTCACTATTCGCCTATAATCATCTGCAGCTGCAAAAAACTGACCTGTATTTTCATAGGATTGACCCTTAACCATCAATGATTTTATTAAAAGTGCGGATGCCAAATTAGGCCGATTAACCAACTCATAAAGACCTTTAATGACTTTAGCATAGGCCTCATTTGTTTGCAATCTGAAAAGGCAATCATAATAACGATAGGTATTAAAATCTGTCTCTTCTCCAGATTTTCCTAGTTTCAATAACTTTTCGTATTCTATTGACGCCTCCTTGTATTTTCGTAGATCATACAAAATAGAAGCTTTTCGCGTAACTATTTCAAATTTATTTTCCGCTGAAATCGAACTAGCTAAGTCAAAATATTTAATTCCTTCGTTTAATTTACCCGCGGCCACAGACACCTCAGCTAGATTTAAATAGGTATTGTATTTGGCCGTTAAATCTTTAATATTGGATTCGTACTCCACAAAATATTGTTGGGCTTTTTCATACATCGACATATACGTAAAAGACTGAGCTAGACTTAATCTAACTCGCTGCTTAAGCCCATCCATATCGGCGATGGAAGCAATATCTGAAAGTAAATTCATGTATACTTTGACCGCCTCAGGATTCCGATTGGTCTTCGACAGTATTTCTCCCTGTCCATATTTAGCATAAGCAGCTATTTCCGCATTCACTGGGTAGCTCAACGATTTTTTGAAATCAGCCAAAGCTTCTGTTAAATCATTTGATTTATAGGCCCGATTAGCCTTATCGTACAACAAGGATTGATAAATAGCTTGAACATCTGCATTCTGTCCTTTTGCTTGCTTCAAATATGCTTCAATCGCACCTAAATTACCCCAATTACTCACCGTAAAAATTCTCAATTTCAATAAATCATTGAGGTTTTTTCCTTTTGGAAACCGTTTATTACACTCATCAATTTCGGTTAAAGCCGCTGTAAATTTCTTTTGATCATTTAAAATGCCAATTTTCTTAAGATAGGCATCTTGAATAACAAGAGGGTCAAAGTTGACCGATTTAACTAAATCAAATGACTTGAGTGCAGCATCCTTTTGATCCAAGGCATCCAACACCAAACCTTTGTTGTATTCAACATGTTGGCCCAATGAATCCTTGACAAAAACTATTTTATCAAACTCGCTTTTAGCTTCTTTATAATTCTTAATTTTAAAGACAGCATATGCTTTTTTAAATGTCAACAAACGTGTAATGCGCTCAGGATATCTCGTGAATAATTGTTGGTATACCTGATAAGCCTCTTGGAAATCTTCTCGCTGAAACCTCAAATTACCGACCATCAAGCCTATATCATCAAGCTTAATTTTAGAATTAGGATTTTTCAAAAGAGGACCTGCATAAGCCAAAAGCTCCGTAAACTTTTCCTGTTTCAGCAAGGCACTTGTAATCCAACGTGGTGCTTCAAGGCCATAAATTGATTCCCCTTCAATGAATTTAAAATCTTCAATCGCCAGATCATAATGCTTGCTATTGAAATTGATTAAACCAGAAAAATAAGCAGCAGGTTGGGAAAACTCTTCTTCCGGTTCGGTCTTAATTTGATTAAAAATACCATGTGCCTCGTCTTTTTGGCCTATTTGATAATAAGCAACCGCAAGTTTAAATTTAAATTCGATGTTGGTCAATGAACCCTTAGACAAATATTTAATGGCGCGTTTCCAATCTCCCGCTTCATAAAAATAGATTCCTAAATCACGAACGAGATCTGCTGAATATGGATTCTTAGGATAATTTTCAACAAAGCGATTGGCCAACACCTCTGCCTCAGGGCGCATGGAGTAAATCGAACACATGCATAATAGATATTC
>CAMARL010000130.1 GCA_945860325.1 Spirosoma fluviale
GTATCTCGGTTTACAAATACATCCGTAGATAAAACCGGTTGCATATATAAAGGAGATTTAGTGATAGGTAATCCATCCTTCATTAGGTATGAATCTACCAATGCTTTCGTCGGGCTTTTATTTCCATTTTCAAGGATACCTCTACAATAAGTGTGAGATGTAACACGGTCTGTTAAGCTTACTCCGTATTGTTTTACCATTACGTTTTCTTTGTTGGCCCTGCCTTCTCCCTCATATTGAAAAATATTAAAATAAGGACCAGCGTACAAATCATGTTGCTTGCTATCCATCACTGCTTTAGAAGCAGCTACTGCAAGGCTTAGGTATTTTTTTGAATCACCGTAGTTGTGAAATTTGGACCTAGTTCCTTCAAAAAGAGCCACACGTGCTTTAAATGCTAAAGCAGCTGTATTGGGAATACGGCCATAATCAGCTGTTCCCAAGGCAGTTGGCGTAGGTAATTTTGCCCCAGCAAAATCTAAATCACCCATGATGAGTGTTAAAATTTCATCACGAGTTGCAGATCCTGCTTTTAATTCAGGTGAATCATCCGTTAGCGTTTTAGTTACCAAAGGCACACTTCCATACCGCTGAAGCAAATTGAAATAGCCCCAAGCTCTGAAGAATCTCGCTTCAGCTAAATAGCGATCTAATATAGTTGCCGCAATCCCTGTTTTAGGACCTTTTTCTAAGATATTATTGGCCGCACGGATTAATGTATACTGCGAGTTAAAATCAGTCGTTGCCGTAGCCGGAGCTAGGCGTGAACCATCACTTATATTACTTGATGCTAAACCAAATGCATCATCAGACCAATTGTCTTCGGTACCAAAATCTGGCAAAAAGGTATATAAATAATTATTTGCCGTTTTTAAATCAGATTCCGAACGCCAAAACGTCGCATCTGAAATATTGGTTTCTGGTAACCTCTCTACTTCACATCCCGTGAAGAATAAAATGGAGGCGCTTATTGCTAAAATATTTTTTAATGAATTTTTCATTTCAATGTTCTTTTAAATGTCTATAGATTAAAACGAAAGATTTATACCCACAGAAGCTGTTGAGAAATACGGATAATCATTGTCCGCATTATTCGCTGATTCTGGATCAAACAAGGTTCCAAATTTACCCATCGCTGAAACGGTCAAGATATCTTGTCCAGATACATATACACGTGCTTTCGAAACACCTATTTTCTTCGTTAAAACACTAGGCAGTGTATAACCTAATTGGATATTTTTTAACCTTGCATACTGTCCATTAAATGCCCATTTATCCGAAGTTCCAAAATTATGTGTCGCTCCGACAAAAGGACGAGGGAACAAAGCATTTGGGTTTTCAGGAGTCCAGTAATCGCGGTGAATGCCCATCGCTTGTTTCCATGTAACCAAAAGTGGTCCAACGGATTCTGATCCCGCTAAGAATGTTCTTTTACCCACCCCTTGAATAAAGGCAGAAAAATCAAATCCATGTGTCTCAAATCCAAGATTAAATCCAAAAAGATACCTCGGTGCTGATGAACCTAATAATAGTAAATCTCCATAATCTGCTTTACTTCCTTTTCCTACCGTGATTTGCTTATCACCATTTTGGTCTACATATTTGATGTCTCCAGCTCCAGTACGGTTATCTTGAAAGGCTGAAGCCTTTACCTCATCTGCTGAGGAGAAATAACCCGCTGTTTGATATCCCCAAATTGTGTTAAGAGGATAACCTTCGATCAAACTATTATTCCCTCTCGCCACCACAATTCGGTTTGAAAAGGCAACTAATTCATTTTGATTGTCTGAGAAGTTACCGCCAATATTATAGCTGAATTTATCGCCAATTTTTCCACGGTATTTAACCTCTAATTCCCATCCCCATGATTTCAACTCTCCATTGTTTTTACGAGGAGTAGCGATACCAATGATGGCAGGAAGTTGTTGCGGTGTCAACATGTTCTTATTTGATTTCACATAGTAATCACCACTTATCTGTAGTTTATTCTTCATTAAACCGATATCAAAACCTCCATTGGTTGTTTCGATGGTTTCCCAAGAAAGATTTGTGCTAGGTAATGAACCTTGGAAAATAAATGAAGTTCTAGAATCTCCTAACACCAAGGATGACCCTCGGTTCAATTGATTTACATAATCATAATTACCTAAAGTACTTCCCAATGCACCCCCTAATCTACCCCACGAACCACGTAATTTAAATTCAGAGATAAATTGTAAAGATTCACTCATCCAAGACTCACGGTGTAAGTTCCAACCAGCCGAAACGGAAGGGAAAATTTTAATACGGCCATCCTCAGCTAATTTTGAGCTTTCATCTTGACGCAAAGTACCTTCTAACAAATACTTATCATCATAATTATAGTTAAAACGCCCAAAAACAGATTGGAATGCATAAGTGGCAATCGCCTCTGAATTGGTTTTCGTTTTATCATCTCCTAAGTTTAAGGTAGGTAAGTCATTACTCACCATGTTACTTGCTCCTGCAATTGTGTTTACATAACGGAAATCTTCCCACTGATAACCTAATAATGCGCCAAATGTGTGCTTATTGATTTTCAAATCGTAATTCGCTAAAAATTGTAAATTTAAATTCTTAGTTACTTCATTTGAAATCGAATAGGAGTTTACTTGGTTTACATAACGATTTACGGCAAAACGACCCCATAATGGCACCGTTCTATTAAAGATATACCGATCACCACGGCGGTATTGTGTACCGGCAACTGACCTTAACGTTAATCCTTTAACCAAATTTTCTAATTTGAACGTAAAGGTTCCATCAAAGAAATTACGGCTTCTATTATCATATCCACCTTCAGCTAAATTGGCATAAGTCGTCGCTCCCGAGCCCGCTCCATTATATTGCCCTTTTGGAGTAAAAAATGGTGTCCTAGTTCTCAAACGATAAATATCATAGATCAAACCTTGACCACTAGCTCCTCTGGAACTTTGCTCCGTGAGTTCATTGGTATAGGCAATTCTTGTATCTAAGGATAGCTTGTTGGTCAATTTAGCACCCAAATTTACGCGCAAATTGTAGCGGGTCAATTGGTCAGGACCCACCTTAAACAATCCTTTTTTATTGTAATATCCTCCTGAGATCAAGAAATTAAGTTTATCTGTTCCACCTTTTGCCGAAATATTATGCATTTGCATAGAGGTATAAGTCTTCAAAACTTGCTGCGATAGTGGCTCTTGATTGAAAAATAACCATTGAGTTGTATCCGCTGGATTCACTAAATAAGGAACATTATTTTTAATTTGCTCCAAGTCAAAATCAGAATACTCAGGACCAGATCCCGAATTTTTACGTGCTAAATTGGAGAAATTAGCTTCCTCTAATAAAGACATTCTATCTGGAATATTAGCTGCCCAATCGGCGCCCGACATTCCCGAATAATCAAAAGTTACTTTTCCATTCTTTCCTTTTTTAGAAGTAATTAAGATAACACCCCCAGCAGCCTGTGCTCCATAAATAGCCGCCGCCGCCGCATCCTTTAAAATACTAATGCTCTCGATGTCATTTTGATTCATTGTTTGCAAGGTGATGGCAGGAACGGTAACCCCATCTAAAATGATTAATGGGTCAACGGATCCATTCGCGGTAGTTGCTCCACGAATCTGAATGCCTAAGCCTTCATTACCTGGCTGGCCATTGGTTCTAGTCACAATTAATCCAGGTGAAGTTCCCTGTAAAGCAGATTGCAAACTGCTCGTAGGTCTATTCTCAATCATTTTTGAATCGACCGTAGATACAGCGCCTGTCATATTGACTTTTTTCTGTACACCATAACCGACCACAACCACCTCTTCAAGGCTAGCTGCATTTTCTTCTAAAGTGATTTCTACGACAGATTTATTCCCAACATTCACTTCTTGGGTTTCAAAACCAATAGAACTTACACGTAAAACCGTCTTGGAGTCTACGCCACCAAGGCTAAATTTTCCATTTCCATCGGTAGTGGTTCCTTTGGTAGGTGTACCTTTTACCGAAATAGCGACACCTGGAACTCCGTCCCCCTTTGTGTCTTTAACATTTCCTGTGATTGTTTTTGTTTGTGCAATGGCTGTTCCTGAAAAGATAAGCCAACAAACGAAAATCCAAAAGCTGTTCTGCCAGGACTTTCTTTTTGAGTAAATTTTTGTCATAAATAGATCGTAAATTGTTTTAATTAGGTGCCAAATTTAGCATTTTTCTTTTAAAATTTATAATAATGTATTCCACTGATTTTAAATTCGATCCTATATCTTTACAACTCAATCCAATAGAACTATGAAAAAAATCCAACTCATTATTTTATGCTTGTGTATAGCTTGGAGTTCTTTAGCCCAAAATGCATACAATATTATCCCTTTGCCTAAATCGCTAAAACCTGCTGAAGGTACTTTTACGATCAAGAAAGGAATTTCAGTGTACATAATTTCAGATGAATTTAGTCCATCGGCTAACATGCTGGCCTTGCAAATTAAAAATGCGTCGGGTCAAATGGTACCTGTTAAAATCGCTAAGTCCGCCTCTTCAGGAATAGTATTTAGTAAAAATGAGGCATTAGGAGAAGAGGAATATCGTTTACAAGTGACGTCTAAAAAAGTTGAAATTCAAGCTAAAACTGGAAAAGGTGCTTTTTATGGTTTACAGACTTTACTCCAATTGATGCCCGCGCCTATTTATGGAAATGAATTGTCTGCCCTTGCATTAACAATCCCTAATTGCGTGATCGAAGATGCTCCTCGGTTTAGCTACCGTGGATTGATGCTAGACGTAGGCCGTTATTATTTCTCAGTAAATGCGATAAAGCGCTACATCGATTTGATGGCTATTTATAAATTAAATACGTTTCATTGGCATTTGACTGAAGATCAGGGCTGGCGCATTGAAATAAAAAAATATCCTTTGTTGACCTCTATATCGTCGGTTCGGAAGGAAAGTATGTTGGGCCATTACCGGGACCAAAAATACGACGGAAAGCCACATGGCGGATTTTATACCCAGGAGCAAGTAAAAGACATCGTGGCCTATGCGGCAAGCAAATACATTCAGGTAATTCCTGAAATTGAAATGCCCGGTCACTCGACGGCTGTATTGGCAGCTTATCCACAATTGGGTTCCAATGGGGATAAAATATTACAAGTGAAAACGAAATGGGGCGTGGCTGAAGACGTCTTGTTCCCACGTGAAGAAACTTTTGAATTTTTGGAAAACGTTTTGACCGAGGTGATGGCTTTATTTCCGGGTCAATACATCCACATTGGTGGGGATGAATGTCCCAAAACCCAATGGAAGGAAAGTCGTTTTTGCCAAGATTTAATCAAAAAATTAGGTTTGAAGGATGAGCATGAATTACAAAGTTATTTCATTCGCCGGATCGATAAATTTGTTACCTCCAAAGGGAAAAAATTATTAGGTTGGGACGAGATTTTAGAAGGAGGCCTATCTCCAAACGCGATGGTCATGTCGTGGAGAGGAACTAAAGGAGGAATCGAAGCTGCGAAACAAAACCATGATGTCGTAATGTCGCCTAATTCATTTTTCTACATTGATTATTACCAAGCGGAGGCTAAAACAGAACCCATCGCCATCGGAGGATTTTTACCTTTAAGCAAATGCTACTCTTTTGAACCCGATTTGCCAGAATTGACGGCTGAGGAAGCCAAACATGTGGTGGGTATTCAGGCCAACTTATGGACCGAATATGTCAG
>CAMARL010000131.1 GCA_945860325.1 Spirosoma fluviale
ACGGTAACCCCCAATGCCATCATGCCACCTGTTAAACCTTTTGACAAGCAAACGATATCCGGTTTTTGTTGTAAATAGTCCATGGCAAACCATTTGCCAGTACGCCCAAAACCCGTCATGATTTCATCAGAAATGCTGATCAATCCCCCATTTTTTGTGAGTGAAATGATCTTATCTAAGGTTTCAGCCGCATACATATTCATGCCGCCGGCACCTTGAATGAGAGGTTCGAAAATGATGGCCGCATATCCGTCTGCATGTTTTAATTTAGCCTCTAATACTTCTAGGCACTGCGCTTCATTTTTTGGATTAGGAATAAATTCCACCTCAAAAAGCATGTCTTGGAAAGGTGCATTGAAGGAGCTTGGCGCCCCCAAACTCATCGCCCCAAACGTATCTCCATGGTAAGCATCTTCAAACGCGATAATTTTCCTGCGCTTTTGATTGCCTTGGTTATGAAAGAATTGTAAGGCCATTTTTATGGCGACCTCCACCGCAGTTGATCCATTATCCGAGTAAAATACTTTTTCGAAATTGGCCGGTAAGTGACTTAATAATCGTTCCGCTAAGCGAATCGCAGGCTCATGGGTAAACCCTGCAAAAATGACTTGTTCTAATTTGAGCGCCTGTTCATACACTTTTTGGGCCATATAGGCATTCGAATGCCCATGTAAATTTACCCACCAAGAAGCAATGGCGTCGATGTATTGATTACCGTCCTCATCATATAAATACACTCCTTCGCCACGTACGATGGCAATGGATGAAGGCTCGATAAAATGTTGCGTAAATGGATGCCAAACAACTTTTTTATCTCTTTCTGACAGACTAATTTGAGATGGATTTGGCATATTTTATAATGGTTTCTGGCGTAATTTCTTCTTCCTGTTGGACACGCAAAACTACAGGTAATTGTGTATACTTTAAAATGAATTTTTCTCCTGAAGGATTTGATGGTCCATTGAAGACAATTCCCATGATGGGAATATGGTTGTCCTTGAGTATTTGGTAGGTTAGCAATGTATGATTGATGCTACCTAAATAATTTTTACTGACCAAAAGTATGGGTAAATCTAGTTTTTTTATCAGATCTAAATTCGTTTGATGGTCGTTGATGGGTACGAGAATTCCTCCTGCCAATTCCACAATTAAAGAATTTTTGGTTTGTGGCAATTGTATTTTTTCTAAGTCAATCGTGACCCCATCGATCTCTGCAGCTGTATGCGGAGAAAGCGGTTGGCTTAATACATAACTAGAATCCCAAACCTTTAAGTCGGGCAATTGGGTCATTTTTTTTATAAATAAAGCATCCGCTTCTTCAGGATTTCCGGATTGAATCGGTTTCCAGTAGTCGGCCTGAAGCGCTTGAGTAAAGATGGCTGATATGAGCGTTTTACCAATTTCAGTTCCAATCCCAGCAACAATAAATGATTTATGCATGGGTTTCCATGGTTTTTATGAGAGCTAAAATAGCTTCTTTTTTGGTCAAACTGTTGAGCGTAATGCGAATTCTTTCTTCTCCTTTTGGGACCGTGGGATATACAATGGCTTTCACTGCAAATCCTGCTTTTTGAAGCTCTGATGCTTTCTTTTTGACAATCTGGTTCCCCGAAATGAAAAAGGTTTGGATGGCTGTTTTACTTGGCCCCCAGTGGTTTGACTTCGAATGTTGAACAAAAAATTCAATGTTTTCTTTTAATTTTTTTCGTAGGTCAAACTGAGTTTCTAACGAAGCTAATGTGGTGGATAAGCTCGATATGTGGTGGGGGCTTGGGGCCGTCGAGTAAATAAAGGGTCGGGCAAAATTGATTAAAAAATCAATTAATGTTTGTGAACCTAGAACGACTGCACCTGCATTTCCCCAAGCTTTTCCAAAGGTGATAACCCGAGCAAATATCTCTTTTTCGATGCCCATTTCTACCGCTAATCCATTTCCATTAGGTCCATAGATTCCACCTGCATGCGCTTCGTCTAGGATTATTTCTGCGTTGTATTTATTTTTCAAATAGACTAATTCCCTCAAAGGCGCCATGTCTCCATCCATGGAATATACGGATTCAACGATAATCCATTTGGGCGTTTCGAAGGGATATTCACGTAATAAATTTTCTAAATCCACTAGGTCATTATGGGCAAATATCATGCGTTCAGCTTTTGATAAACGTAAACCGTCGATTAAACTTGCGTGCAATAATTGATCACAAAACACGACTTGATCTTTTTGAGCAATGGATGAGATTAAGCCGACATTGGCATCGTATCCACTGCTAAATAATAAAGAAGCTTCAGCCTGATGAAAATCGGCGCATTTTTTTTCAAATTGTTCTACCTGAATGGATTGACCAGAAATCAATCTAGATCCTGTGGATCCATTGATAGAAGTCAAATTTAATGCTTTAAAATCAGCGTCAATTTTATCTGCTAACGATTGATTCTTAGCTAGTCCCAAATAATCATTGGAGCAAAAGTCGGCAAGTTTATCCATGACGTTCAGCGAGCGAATGAGGCCATTTTGCCTTCGCTCGGTCAATTGTTCCCCTAAAATTTGTTCGTGTGATTTCATCCTGTAATTCCTTAGCAAATTACGAATTTTAGGTTGACATGGCGTGCATTACCCATAGATTCCATCAAAATTGATTAAGTAATTGATCATTTCTATTAAAAATGATGAAAAATGTTTGACAATCTAATATATGTAACGTAGTATTGTACTGTGTTTCAATGTCGTAAGCACCTCAATAAAAACAATTCCTATCATTTCAATCTTTTAATCATCAGTTAATTCACTTTTTGTGTGTTAAAATAATGTTTCAAAGAGGATCTTTTGATCAGAAATTAGGCTTGTTAAATCAAATTAAGAATATTCATTTCACCATTTTATGGAAGAAAAACCAATCAGGAAAGTAAAAAAAGTCGCTGAAGAATTGCCTACTAATGATCGTCCTAAGCGCCAAAGAATTCAAAAATCTACGGAAGAACCTGCTTTAGCTCCGATGCCCAATTTAAATTTTGAGTCGGCTATTAGCGTAGCCGACGCGACTCCAGAGGTTGTGGAAACTAAACCAGAGCCAACATCAGAAGTAAAACCACCAAGGCCAGCGAAGAATTTTCGTCCTCGCCAAGAGCGTCAACAACCCGAAATGGAGGAGGCTCCAATTGAATACGATGCGATTGCTCCTAATGAAGATGAGGTGGTTGACACGTCATTTATCACCAATAATGACAATGTGGTGGATTCAAAGGTGTCTCCTACAGATGCGCCTGTTGATTTAGATAAATTACCCAAAGAAGAAACCCCAACTCAAAATCCTCAACAGTTTAAGCCTCGTTCAAATTACAATCAGATCATCAAAGAGTTAGATGGTTTGATCGACAATGAAGGAGTATTGGAAATCATGCAAGAAGGTGGTTATGGTTTTATGCGTTCTTCCGATTATAATTATTTAGCTTCTCCTGATGATATTTATGTTTCTCCCTCTCAAATCAAAATGTTTGGTTTGAAGACAGGCGATACTATTTTAGGTAAAATTCGTCCGCCAAAAGAAGGTGAAAAATATTTTGCTCTTTTGAAAGTAGAATCCGTGAATGGTAAGACTACGGATGAAATTCGTGACCGCATCAACTTTGAATACTTGACGCCACTTTTTCCTGAGGAGAAATTAAATCTTTCGACGTCGGCAGATAATTATTCAACGCGTATTTTAGATTTGTTTGCGCCGATAGGCAAGGGCCAGCGTGGAATGATTGTTGCACAGCCTAAAACGGGTAAAACGGTTTTATTGAAGGATATAGCCAATGCTATTTCTCGAAATCACCCTGAAGTATATTTGATCATTTTGTTGATCGATGAACGACCTGAAGAAGTAACGGATATGCAACGTTCGGTACGTGCAGAGGTTATTTCGTCAACTTTTGATGAGCAAGCAGAGCGTCACGTAAAAGTGGCCAGCATTGTATTGGAAAAGGCAAAAAGAATGGTTGAATGTGGACACGATGTGGTGATCTTGTTGGATTCCATCACTCGTTTGGCGCGTGCTTATAATACAGTAGTTCCTTCTTCTGGAAAAATATTATCTGGGGGTGTCGATGCAAACGCATTACACAAGCCAAAACGTTTCTTTGGTGCTGCTAGAAATGTCGAAAATGGAGGTTCATTAACAATTATTGCAACTGCCTTAACGGAAACGGGTAGTAAAATGGATGAGGTAATTTTCGAAGAATTTAAAGGAACAGGTAACATGGAATTGCAATTGGATCGTAAATTGTCCAACCGCCGAGTATACCCTGCCATTGATATTACCGCTTCAGGTACGCGTCGTGAGGATTTATTAATGGATCCTGCGGTACTCCAACGTGTTTGGATTTTACGTAAGCATATGTCTGACATGAACTCTGTGGAGGCCATGGAATTTTTACAGCAACAGATGAAGGGAACAAGAACGAACGAAGAGTTCCTTGTTTCGATGAATAGATAAAAGGTCAAAAAAAAGTCTTTGAATGTTTCAAAGACTTTATATTCTTATTCTGAATAGACGTCAATTTGACGTCTATTTTTTTTAGAGCAACTCGTAAATTCCCGCCACTCCTTGGCCACCCCCTACACAGGCGGTCACCATTCCGTATTTTTTATTGCGCCGACGAAGTTCATGGAACAATTGGATGGATAATTTCGCGCCCGAACAACCTAGTGGATGTCCCAATGCAATCGCTCCTCCATTGACATTTACTTTTTCTTGATCGATACCTAAGGTTTTGATGACGGCCAAAGACTGTGCTGCAAAGGCCTCATTCAATTCAATCAAATCAATGTCCTCCAATTGTAATCCCGCTTTTTTCAAGGCGATTGGAATTGCTTCTACCGGTCCGATACCCATAAGGCTCGGTTCCACGCCTGCCGCTGCATAGCTAAGCATTTTGGCAATGGGCTTCAACTTATACTGTTCCACAAATTTTTCTGAAACCACTAAAACGAAAGCCGCGCCATCAGAAGTTTGGGAAGCATTTCCTGCCGTTACCGAACCGCCCATGGCAAACACCGGTTTTAATTTCCCTAATGCCTCCAAAGTGGTATCGGCACGTGGACCTTCATCCTGGGAAACCACCCATTCACGTGTTTTTTTCGTACCTGATTTGGCATCAAAATAATTCTCGGAAACTTTCACGGGAACAATTTGGTCTGTAAATAAGCCTGCTTTCTGAGCAGCTAAGGCTTTTTGATGGGACGCGAATGAAAAAGCATCTTGCTCTTCCCTGGTCACATTATACTTTTTACTTACTTCCTCCGCCGTCAATCCCATCCCGATGTAATAATCAGGGTGCTCATTGGCAATCCCGTAATTCAATACGGTTTTATGACCCATCATCGGCAACATCGTCATCGATTCCGTTCCTCCGGCAATGACACAATCCGCCATTCCTGAGGCTACTTTGGCAGAAGCCAACGCAATCGCTTCCAATCCTGAACCGCAGTAGCGATTGATGATAAATCCTGGAACGCTTTTGGGCAATGACAATAAAGAAATGTAGCGCGCCATTTGCATGCCTTGCTCCGCTTCTGGAATCGC
>CAMARL010000132.1 GCA_945860325.1 Spirosoma fluviale
AAAGATTTCAGTTCATGGGTAACAAAAGTTTTCACTTTTATGACCATTCCTCACAAAGTACTCACCGTTTATCCACAAATCAAAAATATTTTTTCTAAAGTACTATGTATAACCAAGTACCTTTTATACATTTGTGCCAACAAAAAATATAAATAGCCAATGGATATTGAAAATACCAAGGTGCAGATGCGAAAAGGGATTTTGGAATTCTGCATTCTTCAAATTATTTCAAGGGGGGAGGTTTATGCATCGACGATGCTCATGGAGCTTACTTCTGCCAAAATCATGGTGGTCGAGGGAACCCTTTATCCTTTATTGACCCGTTTGAAAAATGCAGGTCTTCTCGATTATAAATGGGTTGAGTCCGTATCGGGTCCCCCTCGCAAATATTATGTGTTGACCGAAAAGGGCAGCACTTTTTTAAACGACCTTCATGGAACTTGGGATGAATTGCATGCCTCCGTTTCTCAAATCATTCATCAACAACAAACACCACAATCATAAACGTCAGGTATATGAAAAAGACTTTATCCATAAACATTGCAGGCATCGTTTTCCATATCGAGGAAGATGCGTATGCAACATTAGATATTTACCTTAAATCGATCCATGCGTATTTCAAAAATTTTGAAGGAGCGAAAGATATTATCGACGACATCGAAGCACGTATAGCTGAAAAATTCTGGAACATTAGAGAAACTGAAAAAACAGAAGCCATCACCCAGATACATGTGGATGCTTTAATCGCCTCCTTAGGAACCATCGCTGATTTTCAGGAGATCGAAGAAGAGGATGTTAAAAATGAACAAACCTTTAACGAGGCCCCTAAGTCAGTTTTTTCCAAATCTTTTCGCCGCGATTTATCAAATAAAAAACTAGGTGGCGTCGCGTCTGGAATAGCTAATTACTTTGAGATCGATCCTATTTGGGTTCGTGTCATCATGGTGGTAGGTTTCTTTGGATTGATTCCACTTTTGTACGTTGGCAATTTTGTTTTCTGGGCCTATGTGATTTGTTGGATTGCGATTCCAGGTGAAATTAATTTAGAGGCCAAGTCTTATCGGAAGTTCTACCGAGATCCTGAAAAGAAGGTGATTGGAGGCGTGATGGCTGGAATTGCCGCGTATACGGGTTGGGACATAGGGTTACTCCGCATATTAGCGGTTATTTCATTATTCTTTTTTGGCTCTGGTGCTGCGGCCTATATTTTTATCTTGGTGATTAGCCCTGATGCAAAATCATTAACAGACAAAATGGAAATGACTGGGGAGCCCATTACCTTAGAAAATATTGAAAGAAATATTAAAGAAACGGTCCAACCAGATTCAGCGGAGGAAAAGCCGATTACCCGGATTTTACTTTTTCCATTCCGTGCCTTTGCGGCTATTTTCTCGGCACTAAAACCTATTTTAATAGGTGTTCGCTGGTTTGCTCAATATCTTGTAGGTATCGTTTTATTGATCATCGCAGTGGCGTTCATGATCGCTTTAGTTGTTTTAACGACCGCAGGCATTTCGGGTTTTGATCATGGGCAAGTTGGCATATCTTTTGGAGAGGCAGTCCCTATCTTTTTATTAGCTCAAGATTTACCCGCTTGGGCTGTTTATGCAGCTTATGCCGCTATTATTCCGATGATTTTGGGGATTGGAATTGGAGGAATCTCATTATTGGCCAACCGGAAAATAACGAATAAGACTTATCAATATACGTCTACAGCCATCGCAATAATAGGTTGGATTGGTTTATTTGCCGCCTTTAGTATGGTCGGTCGCAATTTCCAGCGTACAGCATCTTTGAACCAAATCAAGGAAATTACTGCGGATTCATCCTATGTGTTTACTTTGAACCGTGAATCGCAGGAAAATATCTGGGAGAAAATGTTGGGGAATACAATCCTTGCAGATGAATTTTTAGATGATGACGAGTTGCATGATTTTAATCGAAATGGTTTTACACGCGCTTCCATAAGTTTAGAAGGCTACGATGGAAAGACGATTCAAGTAATTATGTTTGCCAAATCAAATGGGAAAACACGCGCTGACGCAGAATTGAATGCTAAGTCTATTGATTATCAATGGATCCAAAAAGGCAATCAAATCGAGATGGATAGCCATTTTGGTTTAAAGAATTTCAAATTTAGAAATCAACGCATGCGCATAAAAGTGTTGATTCCCTATGGTGTTTCCTTCGGAATGACGCGTGATTTCGCTTTGTATATTGAAAATCTTTTGGATGCTGGATATTTTAAAAATGAAGAAAACGATTTGTTTTTTGGTTCTAAATGGGCTTTTACTCCTGATAAGGGATTGATTTGTTTGAACCGTGAGCCTCTCTCTAGCAGCGATTCCAATGAATTTGAATCAGACGATTCTGATTTTTCCGACAATCCTAAGCTACCAAACTCGGATAATTCTAAGAATAAAGAAGAAGACAATGTAAGGTTTTCAATTACCAAAACCTTACCCGCTTTTTCGACTATTGAGTTATTGGAATCAGAAACGGCAGCTATTTCAATTACCCAAGGTCCAGTATATCAAATCTCTTATAAATCATCAGGACCTATGAACAATTTTTCTAGCTTAGCAAAGGTTGAAGGAGGTGTCTTGAAATTCCCAAAGGTTCAGTCAGGTCTCGAAATTACGATCCAAACGCCTAGCCTAAAGAAAATAAGCTTAGGTGGAAATAGTCGAACGACTTTGACCGGGTTTGATGTGGATAATTTAGATGTGTTATTATCCGGTTTCCACAGTTTGACGTTAAATGGCAAATCGAAGCAACTCCAAGTGTCGGCGAATGAATCCTCCGAGTTATTAGCCGCTAATTGGCTAACCCCAAAAGCCTTCGTTTCCGTATCAAACCAAGCTAAAATGGAGCTTAATGCAAGCGAGTTAATCAAAGGGTTCAAAGGTGATCGTTCCGATGTGTCTTTTAAACCCTATCCTAAATTAACTGTCCAATGGACTAAAAACGGAAAAAAATAATAGGTCGTGCAACGAATACAACCATAAGCACATCTTATAGACATTCTGAAATTTTTTAATGATTTCACAAAATATATTCAAAGAATTAGATCCTATGAAAAAATTCATATCCCTCATTTTAATCAACCTACTTATTTGCTTTTCCTGTTTTTCATTTGGATATCCTCATAAATTATATCCAAACAAAGGCCTTAAGAAATCCACTTTTAAATTCACTTATATGAAATTCAGATTTTTATCTTTTATCCCACTCCTGTTTTTGACCATTAATTTATTTGGATTTCAGAATCCCACGTTAAAAAACTTTCGAGTAAATGCCTTCCATTCCTTGGAAATTGGGAATGCTTTTGAAATTCATATTCAAAAAGGAAATGTGTATTCGCTAAGCGCCTTGGGCCGTGATGAAGATTTGCAGGAAATTGAATTCAAACAAAATGGCAATAATTTGCAGGTCTACCGAGATACAAAATGGTCATGGGGTTGGAACAAGGAATCAAAAAAAGTTATTTTAAAAATTACGATGCCTAAGATTATTAATGGTGAGTTCTCAGGAGCCGCTAAAGTTTTTATCAATGGTTTTACTGATGAGGAACAAGTCCGACTTTCATTTTCTGGAGCCTCTAAAGTTGACATAGGCGAAATAAATGCAGACAAACTGATTCTTGATTTCTCAGGTGCTTCCAAAGCTAATATATCTGGACATGTGGGCAAATTAGAAGTGGGAACCTCCGGAGCTAGCCATTTGATTTTGGACGATTTGTATGCGCATGACGTGGATGTAAATTCGAGTGGAGCAAGTCATATACAAGTAAACGCCCAAAAAACCTTGCAGGTAGATGCCTCAGGGGCAAGTAAAATAACCTACAAGGGCCGACCGAACATTAGCAAAGATGTTTCTGGTGCTTCATTTGTTCAGCGGGCCGACTAAAAATTTCGTTCCCCAGCAGGAATGCGTGTCGGGATGTCATTGGCTTTTGGCGGTACCGGACAGGTGAATGTGGGATTATAGGCGCAATAAGGAAAGTAAGCCTGATTGAAATCCACCAAAATTGTTTTATCGTTTAGTTTATTTAATGAAATATCGACGTATCGACCGCCTCCATAGGTTTCTGTGGGGGCGGTTTTGTCTTTAAAAGGTAGGAATAAATTGCCATCCGCATGCTGAAATAATTCCAATTTAACTTCTGCCCCATTGATGCTGGCCGTTATCGTTCCGAATTTCAACATATCCTCCTGGCTACCATCTGTCATATTGATTTTTATTTTTTCTATTTTTTCCGAGCGTTGAACTTTGAACAGGATGATCCACTTTTGATTAAAGGCGAAATAGGCTAAGCCTTTAAATATTTTTTTATCCTTGATCGGTGATTCATCCGAATCACGAAAAGTTTCATCTTTTAATTTGCGTGATTCCACATTGGCCAATGAATCCTCATTTATTTTGGGGCCACTCATTTGATCTTTTGGAATACTCACATAGATAATTGCGATCAAGATTATAAGTATTATCAAGGTCCATTTATTGAATTTCATCGGATTGCGTGTAATTTTGATTTTGAATAAGTAAAATTATAAAATATTTAACATGTTTACAGGAATAGTGGAGGCAATGGCTACGCTTGAAAAAAAGCAAATGAATCAAAGTAATATTGATTTTTGGTTTTCCAGTCCATTTACTGACGAACTTAAAATAGATCAATCCGTCGCGCACAATGGAGTTTGTTTAACCGTGGTCGAGATTCAACATCAAAATTATCGGGTGACAGCCATCAACGAAACCTTGCAAAAAACAAATTTAGGGGATTTGCAGATAGGCCAAAAAGTGAATTTGGAGCGTTGCATGTTAGCATCTGCCCGCTTTGATGGGCATATTGTACAGGGGCATGTGGATTTGACGGGGACTTGTACGCAGATGATAGACCAACAAGGTTCATGGGAGTTTCATTTTTCCTATCCAGCTACAAGTGGTCAAATGACGGTGGAGAAAGGATCTATTTGTGTGAACGGGACTAGTTTAACCGTGGTCAATTCCGGTGTAGATCATTTTTCTGTAGCCATCATTCCCTATACGTTTGAACATACTGTTTTTCACCAATTGGAAATAGGCAGTCGGGTCAACCTAGAATTTGATATTCTAGGGAAATACATTCAAAAAATGATGGCTAATCGATTAGGCTAATAAATGCTTAACAGCTTCATTCACTTTTTCAAATCCAAATTTAGACCAGATCAGGTTTTTTTGTTGGGCTATCTCCGCCAAACCTAAATTGCCTATACTACCCAAATGGCTATGATTTAGTTCTTTAGATATCCCGCCAAACTCCCCACTTTCAATTTTTTTGCCCACGGTTTGATAAGCTTCACGGAATGGAATTCCTGCCAATACTAATTTATTTACCTCCTCCACGGAGTACAATAAATCGTATTTTGGGTCATTTAAAATATTTTTTTTGACCTTGATTTGCTCCATCATAAATTGGGTAATATGAAGACAGTCTAGAATTTCATCGATGGCGGGCATCAATAATTCTTTGGTCAATTGCATTTCACGATG
>CAMARL010000133.1 GCA_945860325.1 Spirosoma fluviale
GTATTATGCGCAGGCCCAAATAGTTTTATCTAAAAATGGCCAAGAAAGGGGATTAGGCAAGTCGGATATGTACAGTGCGCTATCTTTATCGCCCGATAAAAATTATGTCCTTACTCGGACGATGAAAAAGCCTTTCTCCTATGTGGTGACTGCGTATGGATTTCCGACGACCGTTGGCATCATGGATCTGTCAGGAAAAACGGTCAAGGTATTGGCCGATCTTCCTTCGACTGAAAATGTACCTTCAGGTTACGATAATACACAAAATGTTCCAAGAGACTTTGAATGGAGGGATGATGAAGCTTCCACAGTTGTTTGGGCCATGCCTTTAGATAGTGGTTTGATCAAGAAATCGGTTGACTTTCATGATGCGGTTTATAGTCTTTCTGCTCCGTTTACTGGAGAAGCGAAGGAGCTGTTTAAAACGAAATCAAGATTTGCAGGTACCACTTGGGGCGATGCGAATTTAGCGCTGATCACTGAAGTTTCTCGTGTAAAACAAAGTTCCCGAGTGAGCCGGTATAATTCAACTACTAAAAGTGTTGAGCTTTTGTACGAACGCAACTTCACAGATGCGTATAATAGTCCGGGAATGCCGGTCTATCGGAAGAATAATTTTGGCCGATCGGTTATTCAAACCACGGATAATGGAGGCAAAATATTGATGAATAATCCAGTGGGTTCATCGGCCAAAGGAGATTTACCTTTCTTGTCTAAGTTTGATTTGACGTCGAAAAAAAATGAAATCATTTGGCGCTCAACGGAAGGAAGTTTTGAATTAGTTGAAGACGTGATTGATGCCGATAAATTAATCATTGTAACACGCAAAGAATCGCAAAAAGAAGTTCCTAACTATTATATCAAGCATCTGATTACCAAACAAGCAGATCAATTGATTACTAATTTTGTCAATCCTTATCCAGGTTTAGCGGGTATTTCAAAAGAGAAAATTAAATACAAGCGAGCGGATGGAGTCGATTTAACAGGTGATTTATATTTGCCAAAAGGCTATAATAAAGAAAAAGATGGTCCGTTGCCCGTGTTGATTTGGGCCTATCCACGTGAATTTAATTCGGCTGCCGATGCTGCACAAATTCGAGGAAGCAAGGATCGGTTTACGACTTTAAGTTGGGCTTCCCCCATCTATTACGTCACTCAGGGTTTTGCTATTTTAGATAATGCCGAAATGCCTATCGTGGCCACGGGGGGTGATAAAAAACCCAACGATAATTTTGTCGAGCAATTGAAGTTGAATGCGGAGGCGGCGATCAATTATTTGTCGGAATTAGGTGTAGGTGATCGTAAGCGAATGGCCGTAGGTGGCCATAGTTATGGGGCTTTTATGACGGCTAATTTATTGGCGCATACCGATTTGTTTAAAGCGGGAATCGCTCGAAGCGGGGCTTACAATCGAAGCTTGACCCCTTTTGGTTTTCAAAATGAGGACCGTACATATTGGCAAGCACCCAAATTGTATTTTGAAATGAGTCCATTCAGTTATGCCGATAAAATCAAGGAGCCCATTTTATTAATTCATGGGGAAGCGGATGATAATACGGGTACTTATCCAATCAATAGTGAGCGTTTATATGCTGCCATTAAGGGAAATGGGGGAACTACTCGTTTCGTTTTCTTGCCTTATGAAGCGCATAGTTACCGAGGCAAAGAAAATTTATTGCATATGCTGTGGGAACAAAATAATTGGTTGCAAAAATTTGTCAAATAAAGGTTTTGAGTTTTCAATCTTCTCGATCTCGCGTATTTGGGGATCGAGAAGATTTTTTACGCTATATCCAATACGATTTTCAGATTGGCTTTCAATTGAGATATTTGGGTTTTTGACAGCGAGCCAATTTTCTTCATCATTCTAATGTTGTCAATTGCCCGGATTTGGTCTACGAGAATATCACTTAATTGATTTAAAATTCCTTTGTTTAGGTGAACTCTTAAAATGGTGGCACCCAAATTGATTTGTGAAGTAATGGGGCAAATTAACGTAGAGGGATGTACGGAATTCATCAAATTTGTTTGAACCACTACCACTGGCCTAGTTTTGCCAGGTTCAGTTCCCCGACTAGGACTTAAATTGGCCAACCAAATTTCGTATTGATTAATCTTCATCCCTCAATAACTCAAACTCTTTCAGTATTTCCAAAGAATTTTCGCTAACCAGATTTGATTCTTTAGCCAATTGATTTTTTAATATGCGTCTCTTTTGGTAGGTATTGTATAAATTCACCGCCTCATTAATATATCTATTTCTAGCTATTTTCAAATGAAGAGTGATTTCTTCTGCCTCTGCATAAATAGGATCGTCAAGTTTTAAGGATAATGTTTTCATCTCATTTTTTTTACAAAGGTATACATTAAAAGTATATACTTTTACTTTTGATTAATTTTCTTTAATTTAATTCTTTAATTATATCTTGATGACTTTGTTTTTTAATCGATTTTCATTTTTCACTTTATTATTTCTGACTTTTTATGTCAAAGTTGCTGCCCAACAAGTGTATTTCACGACGGGCTTTAAAGTCAGCGAGCTAAGTTCTGATCATGCGACCGTTTGGACTCGTTTGTGTGAAAAGGAAAAACCAAACCCGGTGATCCATCAGCGGCTTAAACAGGTTTTTAGGCATCCGATTGACTTTGATGAAAACATGCCCATAGCTAAGATGGACGGCGCAGTTCTTGGAACAGCAGGTTGGGTCCGAATTACGTTACAATCAGGGTCCTTTAAAATCTCAAGTGGCTGGTTGCCAGCGGTTCAAGAAAAGGATTTTACCGTATTCTATACTTTCAAGGAGCTGAAACCTAATACGAAATATGAGGTTAGGCTGGAGGGGAAGTCGACTGAAAAGGGTTTAGTTCAACCAGCAGCAGGGAATTTCACCACGGCTCCAAGCATGAATGATAAAAAGGAATTGAACCTGACAACCTCTACCTGTCAATATTTTTGGAGCCATGATGATTCATTAAAAGGATTCCATACCTACAACAGTATGGCTCTTTTAAAACCAGATCTTTTTGTTCAAACAGGGGATTATGTGTATTATGATAAGCCAGGACCTATGGCCAATACGCCTGAAAAAGCGCGGCATAAATGGCATGCCATGGACGCTTGGCCTTCATTGAAATCATTTTTTCAATTTACACCTGTGTATATGCTGAAAGATGACCATGATTTATTAGCTGATGACGTACACCCTGGGTCGGCTAATTTTGGCCAACTGACCATTTCTGAGGGCTTAAAAATTTGGCATGAAAATGTACCCCTATCGGATAAACCTTATCGGACTTTGCGTTGGGGGAAAGATGTTCAGTTATGGTTTTTAGAGGGGCGAGAATACCGAAGCAATAACGATTTGCCGGATGGGGCATCCAAAACAATCTGGGGAATCGAGCAAAAGAATTGGCTCATTAACACCATGCAACAATCGGATGCGACCTATAAAATCATTTTTTCTCCTACGCCTATCGTAGGGCCTGATCGAGGAGCCAAGGCTGATAATCACTCAAATCTTGCCTTTAAAACAGAAGGGGATTGGGCGAGGAGCTTGTTGTCGGGTCAAAAAGCGATTGTAGTCAACGGGGATCGGCATTGGCAATATGTTTCTAAGGATGCGTCAACTGGCTTAATGGAGTTTGGTTCAGGACCTGTCAGTGACTTTCATGCGCAGGGTTGGCCGCCAGGTGAGAAAAGACCTGAGCATCAATTCCTTCGTGTGGCAGGTGGTTTTTTAGGTATTAAAATGGTTTATGAACAGCAAAAACCAATTCTGTACATGACTCATTATGACGTCATGGGGAAGAAGTTGCACGAAGAAAGAATCAAAAAATAAGTATGCGTTTCCCATTTTAATTGGTTAATTTCAAAAAATATCTCGAAAAAATTTGCGATTAATCGTATACCTAAAACCTATTATTGACATGAAAAATTTACTCATTGTGGCCATTTTGTTTTTGAGTTTCCAACAAACATCTCTGGCCAAAGAGCCCAAATTAAAAAAGATTTTTACAGGTAAAAACTTTGATGGTTGGAAACTACCTGAAGATTTAACTTGTTGGCGCGCCGAGAAAGGCATCCTCTACGTTCGCAACAACGCGGCTAGAAAAGGAAGTAATTTATGGACGGAGAAGACGTATACCAATTTCATTTTCCAAGCAGATTATTTGTTAGGGGATGGGGTGGTTGATTCGGGTGTTTGGATGCGTTCAGAAAATGACCAAATACAAATAGGCATATCGGGTTCATTAAAACGAGACTTAACGGGCTCTCCTTATATTCCAAAACTTAGATATCCAGTAGAAGCGAAGGGGGTTTTGGAGTTAATCAAACCAACGGATTGGAACACCATGAAAATTAAAATGGAGGGGAAAACCTATACTGTTTGGTTAAATGGCGTGGAAGTGATGACGTATACTTCTGAAACAATTCCTGCCTCAGGACCTGTGGGACTTCAATTGCATCCTGGGAATACCATGTCGATTCAATACCGCAACATCCGCTTGGCTGAGCTACCTTAACGATTAAAAATCTTTTTCGCCGTAATCTGTTTTGGTTGATTTAACTTTTTGGCCTCGGTCATTAATTCTAAATCCAAGGCTTAGCTGAAAGACTCTATCCCATTTTCGGTAGTCTGTGCTACTATAAAAATCTCGTGTTTGAGTTTGTATAGTTTGGATATTGCTATTGAAAATATTTTGTGCTTGGAAGGTCAAACTGCCTTTGTTTTGCCAAAGTGTATATTTTAAACTCGCATTGGATAACAACAATTCAGAGTCAATTCCTTGTGTAGTTACTGATCTCGATAGGTAGTTGAAATCCCATGCGAACCGAAGTCTTGGTGAAATATCGATGACTGTATTTCCATTGAAATTATAATTAAAGCTATTTTGAGTGGTCTCAATGCCATTGAATTTTCCTTGAACATCAAACTGGTATAAATTACCAGATAGATAGATTTTCCAATTTTTAGTTGCCTTGATTTCGGTCGTAAATTCCATTCCTGTAGATTGAGAATTACCTGCATTTGTATAGGTTCTCCCTAATATTGTTCTAGAGTAGATTTCGTTGACCCTAAAAACTTTATCTTTTAGGATATTCACATAGGCGGTAGCTGTAAAGGATATATTTGTATAAGCCTTGCTAAATCCTGTTTCAACTACATCCGCTATTTCAGGCAATAAATTTGGATCACCATTTTCAATGGTTTCTGCATGGCGGTGATTTTTAAATGGGGACATTAATTTAGTGGTGGGCCTATCGATTCTGCGGCTATAGGCCAGGCGAAGCGAATGGGATTCTGATAATTTCCATTGTCCTTGGAACGATGGGAATAGATAAATTTGGTCTAAAGCATATGTTTTGTTAGGTTCCGCAAGGTGGGTAAGTTGGCGACTTAATATTTCGGATCGAAGTCCTAACGCATAGGTGAACAAATTTTTCACGCCACTCCATTGGATATAAGGAGCGTGAATTTTTTGTGATAAATTCATTTGATCACTGAAATTAGGATCCGAATTCCATTGCTGGTT